>VAYC01000107.1 GCA_005885025.1 Actinomycetota bacterium
CGCCTCGTCCGTCTCGTAGCTCATCGCGGCCGCGAGAGGACGGCCGCCGACGCGTCCGATCCAGTTCGTCATCCGCGCGTCGTCGAGGATCTTCGCGGGGTGCGCGCTGCCGGCGTCGACCTTGGCGTCCTCCGTCGCGAAGCCTCGGACGCTCACGGCCTCGAACTCCTCGACCTCCTCGGGCGTCGTCGCGCGCACGATCTCGAGCTCGGGCGGCGTGTCCTCTGGGGCGAGTGGACCTGGGGGCCGGAAGAACCAGGGTTCGGTGTCGCGGCGCTCGAACCCGAACGGCTCCAGATCGAGCCGGGACCACGCGTCGCACACCATCCCTCGAGCGTTCGCCAGCGCTTCGGCCGGTGCGTCCGCCCGGCGGGTGATCGCCGTGAAGTACCACATCCGTGGCGGCTGATCGACCAAGCGCCAGGTGTCGGCATCCGTCTCCGTCCGCAGGCCGAAGGCGCGCATCCACGCGTCGTGCCAACCCACGCACGCGTCGACGGCGATCGCAACTTCATCCGTCACGCGGAGAGCCTACCGACTGTTCATGATGGGCGAGAAGATGAGCGGAGGGAAACCTCGGCCACGGTGGTTTGGGCGCTGGGTCCTTCTGGTAGGCGCCCTCCTCGCGGTTGTTTCAGCCGCCTCGGCCTGGGGCTGGTTCGTGTGGCTTCCCGGCTACCGGCCGAGTCTTCACACTGGAGAGCGTTATGGGATCGACGTGTCCAATCACCAGGGCCGGATCGAGTGGGACCGCGTCGCCAAGGACGATATCTCCTTCGCGTACATCAAGGCGACGGAAGGCGGCGATTTCGTGGACCGCCGTTTCTCGCAGAACTGGACCAACGCGAAAGCAGCCGGACTCATCAGGGGCGCATATCACTTCTTCTCCCTCTGTACTGGTGGGAGCCAGCAAGCTCAGAACTTCCTTCGTGTCGTGCCTGATTCACTCGATGCGCTGCCGCCGGCCGTCGATCTGGAACTCACCGGGAACTGTCGGGCGCGACCTGACCGGGCCACCGTCGAGCGGGAACTGAAAACGTTCTTGGTGCTCGTCGAAGGGGCAACTGGACATATCGCCGTCCTCTACGTCGGTGAGGACTTCGAAGCGCGCTACAGGGTGCGCGAGGCCTTCGGCCGGCCGTTATGGATCCGGCGCTTCCTGCGCCGGCCGAAGGTGCCAGGCTGGGTGTTTTGGCAAGTCAGCGGGTTCGCGGAGGTGGATGGGGTGCGAGGTCGCGTCGACCTCGACGTGTCCCGTTAGCAGGCTGACGAACTGGACGATCTCGTCACCTGGCAAGGGCGAGAACAAACTCGCCTACTCGGACCTAGTCCGTCTGGACCTCAGGGCTCCTTCAAGTATCGCCCCAGCCAGTCCAGGATGATCTCGAACCGCTTGACCCGGTGGAACGGACTGCCCGACCGGGACAGCTCGTGACCTTCCGCGGGGAACCGGACGAATTCCACCTCCCGCTTCATGGCCCGCAGCCGCGTGAAGAGATCCTCGCCCTGGCCCACCGGGCATCGCAGGTCGTTCTCGGAGTGGATGATGAGCAGCGGCGTGGTGATGTCCTTGGCGTAGGTGGCCGGCGACAGCTTGCGCATGGCCTCCGGCTCCTCCCAGTAGTGCGCGCCGGTCACGGCCTTCCACCAGATGGCGATGTCACTCGACCCGCCCTCGCTCAGGATGTCGTTGACGGCCCGTTCCGAGATGCCAACCTGGAAGCGGTCGGTGTGCCCGACGATCCACGACGTCATGTACCCGCCGTAGGAGCCGCCCATCACGCCGAGGCGGTCCGGATCCACGAACTCGTATCGCTTGAGGGCCTCATCCACCACGGCCATCACGTCCTCGTAGTCGACCGTCCCCCAACCCGGGCCGCCCTCCACGGGGCCCTTGATGGCCCTGCCCCACGCCTCGCTGTAGCCCGACGAGCCGCGGGGATTCGAGTACACCACTGCATACCCGGCCCCCGCATACACCTGAAACTCGTCGAAGAACTTGTTCCCGTACTGCGTGAAGGGGCCGCCGTGGATGTTCAAGAGGAGCGGATACTTCTTGCCCTTCTGGAATCCGACCGGGCGCATGATCCAGGCCTCCACCTCGGAGCCGTCGGGCGAGATCGCCATGAACCGCTCGGGAGCACGCAGCTCGCGGCCCACGGCGAAGGGCTTGCCCACCTCGGTGAGCTGACGGTCGCCGGCGAACAACTCGGCCAGAGAGGTCGGCGTGCTGGCGGCGTGGACGATCGTGCGGAGGACCGCGTCGAAGCCCGTCAGCACCTGATCGCCGCCAACCACCAGCTCGGGACGTCCCGAGCCATCGGCCGGGACGCGGTAGATGTGAGAGTTCCCCCCGTCCTCGGCCACGAACAGGAGGTTGTCCCCGTCCCACACCGGCTCGCGGAGCTCCGGGTACGAGCTGCAGTTCCGGTCCAGGGTGGCGGACAGCAACTTCAGCGTGCCGCCGCGTGCCGGGATGACGGCCACCTGCCCGTGCCGCGGTTCGTCGAACACGCCAGGCGTGTACAAGAACGCGACCCGGGATCCGTCGGGCGACCAGGACGGTCCGCCACACAAGCCGTCGGTCCCGGTGAGGACCGAGGGCTCTCCACCCTTCGCGTCCATCACGTAAATGTCTTCGGCCGGCACGATGTCCCAGTCGTCGTGGCGGCCGGACACGAACGCCAGCCGTTTGCCGTCGGGAGACCACGCGGGCTTGGAGTCCTGCCACTCCCCCGAGGTGAGCTGGGTCGGCTGCGCGGATCCGTCGGCCGGCACCACGAACAGGTGGGACGGGCGGTCGGCCGTCCATCCCTCGTTATCGAGCTTGTAGAAGAGGCGGGTGATCCGTCGAGGCGGTCGCTTCTTCTCGTCCTCTTCGTCGTAGTGGTCGGCGCGCACCCGCGAGTCGAAGGCGATCCGCGACCCGTCAGGCGACCAGGCCGCGTGCTTCACGTCCTCCTTGAGGTCGGTGATCTTGCGGGCCTCGCCGCCGCCCGATACCGCGATGACGTACAGCTGCATGGCGTCCCCGACCCGGTTCGAGGTAAACGCCAGCGAGGCCCCGTCCGGCGACCATCGGGGGTCGGCATCACGCCGGCCTCCGAAGGTGAGCTGGCGAGGTGGCGCCGAACCGTCCGCGGGAGCCAGCCAGATGTTGCCCCGGTACTCGTTGGCCTCTCGATCGATCCGCCCTACCACGAACGCCACGGTCCGCCCGTCGGGCGAGAGCCTGGGGTCGGCCACACCCCTCAACTCGTAGACGTCCTCCGGAACCATGCCTGCCATCGGAAACCTCCTCGGAGACAGCTGGGACGGACATCCTCCCACGGCGGCGCCACGACCGGCGAGCCGCATCGGCCGAACGATGCGATAGGTACGTCGGGCTACAATTCGGTCGGCGTCCTTCCTGATAGGAGGGAACATGCACTGTCCACGGTGTGGTCTGGGTCAGCCGTCCGACCACCGATTCTGCCTATCGTGCGGGGCTCGCCTGCCCGTCGAGCTGTTGCCCCCCGCGGAGGCCGAAGGTCACCCGGTGGTTCCGTTCGATCCCTGTCCATGCGGAGGATCAGCCGGAGAGCATGCTTCGAGTCAGCCGATATCTCGACGAGTTCGACATCGAGACCGAGGACGGGTCCGTCCAGGTGCCGGCCCACCACGTCCGGTTCTCCTTCTGGCTGGAGGACCGGGCCGTCTGCGCCCTGTCCATCCCGGACGACGAGGCCGAGGCGCTCTCGGTGTTCCTGGCAGCCGCTGTGGCCGACGGGGAGGCCGAGGAGACGCTCTCCGCGCCGCCCGGGTGAGGGAGCCATCCCTGCAGGTCGTCGTGGGAGCACCCTTGTTCCGGCCCCCTCCCGGTGGCACCCTCTCCTTGTGAGCGCAGCGACGCCGGAACCCGCGAAGCAGGCGACCAGGGTCCTGATCGTGGACGACCAGGAGCCCTTCCGGCTGGCGGCCCGCATGGTGGTGGAGGCCACCGAGGGGTTCGAGGTCGTGGGCGAGGCGGAGACGGGAGAGGAAGGCGTCGAGCTGGCCCGAACGCTGGAGCCGGACCTCGTGCTGATGGACGTGAACCTCCCGGGCATCAACGGCCTGGACGCCACCCGTCAGATCCTGCGGGATTCCGGGCGCGTGGTGATCCTGCTCCTTTCCACCTACGAAGAGGACGAGTACGGGCCGCGGGCGGCCGAATGCGGCGCCGCAGGCTACATCCCGAAATCCGCGTTCGGACCCGACCGCCTCGCTGCCGCCTGGGACGAGGCCCGTCCCGCCTGACCCCGCTCTCTGGCTACCATCGGAGCCCACATGAACACCGCCGTGATCGAGGTCGAAGCCCTGCGCAAGGAATATCGGAGAGTGCGCGGCGGTCGGACGCTGGCCGTCGACGGACTGGACATGGCCGTACCCCAAGGAGGGGTGTTCGGGTTCCTCGGCCCGAACGGCGCGGGCAAGACCACCACGATCCGCTGCCTCTTGGGCCTCATCAGGCCGTCGACCGGGCGGTGCACACTCCTCGGCGCCGATGCGGGGGGCCCCCTGGCCTCGGTGATCACTCGCGTCGGCTCCATCGTGGAGACCCCGGCCCTGTACCCGCGCTTCTCCGGACGTCTCAACCTCGAGCTCCTCGGCCGACTCCAGGGCATCGGTCGCCACCCCGTCGCCGCCGTGCTGGATCAGGTGGGGTTGGCCGACCGGGCGGATGACCAGGTTCGGACGTACTCACTCGGAATGAAGCAGCGTCTGGGCATCGCGGCGGCGCTGCTCAAGGACCCCGAGCTGTTGATCCTGGACGAGCCGGCCAACGGCTTGGACCCCGCCGGCATCAAGGAGGTCCGGGACCTGGTTCGTCGCCTGGGCAACGAGGGACGCACGGTCTTCGTGTCGAGCCACCAGCTCGCCGAGGTGCAGCAGATGTGTGATCGGGTGGCCATCCTCTCCCGGGGGAGGCTCGTGGCGTCGGGAAGGGTCGCCGAGGTGCTGGCCCGAGGACGCCGAGAGGCGTTGATCGTGAAGCTCCGCGAGCTCGAAGAGGGGCTGGGGGCGCTTCGCGCCGCGGGCCTCGAGGCGTCCATGGAGGATGGGATGTTGCGCGTTCACCTCCCTGCCACCGAGGGAGCCAGAGTCACGGAGATCCTCGCCTCGCGGGGCATGTTCGTCTCGGAGCTGCGCCCCGAAGAGGTCAGCCTCGAGGACGTCTTCCTCGAGCTGACTCGGGGACCCTCGCCCAGCCAGGATCAGGTGGCCCGATGAGCGCCCTTCTCCTCGTCGAGTTCCGCCGCCTCCTGGCCCGGAGGATCGTGCGGTTCGTGGGCGCGATGGCGCTCCTGGGGCTCCTCATCGCGGGCCTGGTCCTGTTCGTCCGATCCCATCGCCTCGATGCCCCCTCCACCGCTCGGTTGAGGACGAAGGTGGAGACGGCGTATCAGCTAGAGCTGGCGAGATGCTCGGCGGGGGACTTCGGCATTCCCCCCTCCGACATCCCGCCGGGTGAGACGTTGGAGCAGTTCTGCCAGGCGATCGTCCAGCCTCCTCCCCTCCCTGACCCCGCCTTTCACCTCACCCAGTACCGCGCCGTGGCCCAGGGGCTCTCGGGGTTGCTCGTCGCCCTGCTCGTCGTGCTCGGGGCCACCTCGGCCGGCGCCGAGTGGCATGCGGGGACGGTGACCACCCAACTCACCTGGGAGCCTCGACGGGCACGCCTGTTCGGCGCGAAGGTCATCGTCGCGGCGGTGTTCGCCTTCGTCGCCTTCCTCGCCGTCGAAGCCCTCCTGTTCGGAGTCCTGACCCCAGCGGCGGTGTTCCGGGGAACCACCAGCGGGATCGACGCCCGGTGGTTCGAAGGAACGGTCGTGATCCTCCTCCGGGCCGGCGCGGTGGCGGCGATGGGGGCGGCGATCGGCCACGCCCTGGCCTGGCTCGCCCGGAACACCGCCGTGGCGGTCGGCGCGGCTCTTGGGTACGCGGCCGTCGTCGAGCCCCTTCTTCGCGCGGCGAGGCCGAAGTGGGAGCCCTGGTTCCTGGTGAGCAACGCGGTCCGGTTCATCACCGCTCACCCGCTCGACTTCGCCACCCGGGCCCGGTCCACGACGGGAGCCGGCGTGTTGCTCGCTGCCTACACCCTGGGCGCGGTCATCGTGACGCTCGCCGTCTTCCGGCGGCGAGACGTGACGTGAGTTCCATGAGGCCGAGGAGCGACCCAAAGCGTCGGAGCCGGCTCTTTCGCGCGTTCGAACGCGCCGTGCTGGGGTTCGGCATGACCATCGTCGCGTTCTTCATCGAGCGGCGCCTGATCAAAGCCATCAAGAAGGGCCACGTGGAGGCGGCTCCCCGGACGGCCGCTGGCGGTCAGGAAGCGGAAGGTGTGCTGCCCCCCGCCGAAGGCGAGCTATCGGCCTCGGCGCACCAGGTCGGCCACCAGCCCCACGGCTAGGAGCCCGCCGGCCGTACCCAGCGTTACGGGGATCCATCCGGCGACGTGCGTCGAGCTCGCCGTGATGGCCGTGGCGACCAGCGCGCCACCCGCGGTGAGTGACAGCGACAACCGCCGCCCCGCCCGGC
>VAYC01000409.1:0-2614 GCA_005885025.1 Actinomycetota bacterium
ATGACCAGGGCCTGGACCCCGCCGGGGGTGCGCCCCATCTCCTCGATCTTGGCCACGGTCCCGACCCGGGCGTAGGCCCCGGACTCAGTCCGCGGGACCAGGAGGAGGGTGTCGTCAGCAGAGCGAGCGGCAGCCACCGAAGCCCTCGCCTCTGCGGTCTCCAGGGTGAGGGTGACCACCATGTGCGGCAGTACGACCCCTGTCGTCAGCGGCAACAGGGGCAAGATTTTGGTTTCCAGCTGTTCAGGCATGCCTGTGTCTCCGTCTTCAAGAGAAGTCGCTGATTGGGTCAACCGCGTCTGACCAGCCGCCTATTCCCGAACCCTGAGCGCTGCGCACTCAGGGTTGATGAGCTTGTGCAAGCCTGACGCTCAGCCCCAAACGCCAGTTCATTCGACTGCTGCGATGCTTCCTCAACATCCGGCCGACCCGGATCTTCACGTCTTGGCTTTCCGAAAGCCCCAAGCGACGGTGAGTTCGTCCGGCCGATTCGCGGGAGTGATCCTTTCTTTCCGATTCCCGAGCTCGATCGCCTGACGCCGGAATGAATGCCCGCGGGCATGGGTTCGCACCCTTCATGCGGCGTGACCGGTGAGGATAGATCCAGGAAGGGAGCAGTCGATGGCTGTCCGCGAAGACGAGTCCGTGATGGGCGAAGGGGGGGACGGTCTGGGCGTTGACCCACGCCGGTGGAAGGCGCTGTTCGTCCTGGCCTTGGTGCAGTTCATGATCATCATCGACATCACGGTGGTGAACGTCGCGCTGCCCTCGATCCAGCGCTCCTTGCATTTCACCGGCGACTCCCTCGCGTGGGTCGTCGACGGCTACGCCCTGATGGCCGGAGGGTTGCTCCTCTTCGGGGGAAGGGTCGGCGATCTCTTCGGACGGAAGCGCCTGTTCCTGATCGGCACGGCCGTGTTCGCGGTCGCTTCGTTCACCAGCGGCGCCGCCCAGAACCACACCATGCTGGTGGTTAGCCGGTTCGCGCAGGGGGCCGGGGAAGCACTGGCGTCCCCCGCAGCACTCGCCCTGGTCGTGCTGCTGTTCACGGAGCCGAGCGAACGCACCCGGGCACTCGGCATCTGGAGCGGACTGGCCGGTCTCGGGGGCACGATGGGCGTCCTGATCTCCGGCGTGATCGTCAACTTCGTGAGTTGGCGGTGGATCTTCTTCGTCAACATCCCGATCGCCATCGTTGCGATCGCCCTCATCCCGGGGCTCGTCTCCGAGAGCCGGGCCGAGGGCACCAGCCGCCGCATCGATGTTCCCGGCGCGGTGCTGGTGACGGGCGGGGTGCTGGCCCTCATCGACGGGTTCCTCGCCGCGAGCCACCACTCGTGGGGCAACCCGGCCGTGGTCTGGCCGCTGGTCATCGGTGCGGCCGCCTTGGTCGCGATGGTGGTGATCGAGTCGCGGGCTCGCGATCCCCTCATCCCGATCACGTTCTTCGCCAACCGCACCCGCGTCTCCGCCAACGTGGCCACCGCCGTGATGGCGAGCGGGATGTTCGGCATGTTCTTCCTGCTCACGCTCTATCTGCAGCAGGTGCTGCACTACTCGCCCCTCAAGACCGGGGTGGCGTACGCCCCCTTCGGCCTGGGGATGGTGGCCGGGATCATGGTGTCGACGAAGGTCCTGGCGCGGGTCGGGGCCAAGGGCGTGACGACGGTCGCGCTGGCCATCGCCGGCTTCGGGATGTTCCTGCTGGGCGGGGTCACCACCCACGGCTCCTACGTCGCCAATCTGCTGCCGACCATCCTGCTGCTGTCGTTCGGCATGGGGGCGGCGTTCCCGGCCCTGCAGATCGCGGCCATGCACGAGGTGTCGGCCGAGAATGCGGGCCTGGGGTCGGCGGTGCAGAACACGGTGGTGCAGATCGGCGGTTCCCTTGGGCTGGCGGTCCTGGTCACCTTGGCCCTCCGGCGCGCCGCCTCGTCAGCCGCCTCTGGTGCCTCCGTCGCGGTCGCCGCGACGAACGGCTACGCCCTGGCGTTCCGGGGTGCCGCCTTCGCCATGTTCGCGGCGGCGGTCGTGGCATTTCTGCTGGTGCCGGGCCGACCGCGGGTGGTGGCCATGGGTCCGGAGCCTGCGGACGGAGCCCTCGAGGTGGAGCGGCTTTCTTCCCCGTAGCCTCGATGGCGGCATGGCCAGCGTTCCTCCATCGCAGAGCTCAGGCGAGTGCCTCCGGTGCTCGTCACCGGAGCGACCGGCCGGATTGGGCGCGTCGTCATCGACCTGCTGATAGACGCGGGCGTGCCGGTCCGCGCCCTCACGCATCGCTCCGAGGCCGCAGCGACGCTGCCAGCGAACGTCGAAGTCGTGACCGGCGACCTCACCGTGCCCGAATCGCTCGACACAGCACTGCGAGGCGTCGGTGCCGTCTTCCTCGTCTGGACCGCTCCGCCGACGACTGCTCCGGCAGTTGTCGAGCGTCTCGCAACCTACGCACGGCGTGTCGTCTTTCTCTCAGCACCGCACCAAACCCCGCACCCTTTCTTCCAGCAGCCGAATCCAATGGCGGTGCTTTACGCCGATATTGAGCGGCTCATCGCGGCCGCCGGGCTCGAGTCGACGATCATCCGGCTCGGGGATGTTCGCATCGAACCGCGTTGTT
>VAYC01000409.1:2626-2949 GCA_005885025.1 Actinomycetota bacterium
CGCTGCCCAGACGGCGCCCGTCGATGACCGCGACGTGGCAACCGTCGCGGCGCGGACCCTGTATCAGGACGGACATGCTGGCGGCGACTACGTCCTCACGGGCCCCGAGTCACTGAGGCAGTGCAGGTGAGCATCATCGGTGACGTCTTGGGGCGCCGGATCAAGTTCGAGGAGCTGTGGCCGGACGAGTTTCGAAGCGAGACGGAGGGAACCTGGCCGCGCACGGTCGTGGACATGCTGCTCGCCGCGTGGGGCGCAACGATTGGAACGCCGGCGTTCATCAGCTCTACGGTGTTCGACATCCTCGGATCGGCGCCGCGATC
>VAYC01000108.1 GCA_005885025.1 Actinomycetota bacterium
CCGACGCTCGGGTGCAACATCCTGGCGGTGCGTCCCGGAGTGCTGGTGATGGCCGAGGGAAACCCGGCCACACGGCGTGCGCTGGAAAGCCGGGGGTGCGAGGTGCACGCGTTCGCCGCAACCGAGATCGGCATCAACGGCGGCGGTGGCCCGACCTGCCTCACCCGCCCCATCCTCCGCGAGGCCTGACGGCGATCAAGAGCGGTTACCTGTGGACCTCTCTATGGCCGAGGTTGCCAGTCCGGGTCGACGCCGCCCTGGTAGGGCCCGATCGTGAGCTGAACGACGTTCGAGCCGTTGGAATCCATCTTCCATAGCTCGGTGCCGTCGGGGCTCCGGTCGCTCCGGAACACAACCTGGGCCCCGTTCGGCGACCACGCCGGGTTCCAGTCGATGGAGGGATCGTTCGTCAGGCGATGGCGGCCGGACCCGTCGGCTTGCATCGAGAAGATCTCGTTGTTCGGGCTGCCGGGGCAGGGATAGGTGGGCGAGACACACGAGTCGAAGGCCAGCCGGCTGCCGTCCGGCGACCAGTTGGGGTTGTCGTCCTGTTGGTTGGCAGTGAACGTGAGCCGGGTGAGGCCGCCACCGTTCGGGAAGATCGTGTAGAGCTCGAGGTTCCCGTCGCGATCGCTCGCGAAGGCGATCTTCATGCCGTCGGGAGACCAGTTGGGGTGGATGTTGATGGTCTCCGCATCCGTCAGGGGCTTCTGGTTCGAGCCGTCGGCGTCCATGACCCAGAGCGCGCTGGTCCCGCCGAAGTTCTGCTTGATGAACGCGATCATCGAGCCGTCGGACGACCAGGCCGGCTGGATGTCGGGACCGTCCGGGTCGTTGCTCACGTCGTGCTCGCCCGTTCCGTCCGCGTTGATCACCCAGACGTCGGCGTCGGCTCCGCTCGAGGAGTAGGCGAGCTTCGAGCCGTCGGCTGACCAAGCCGGATCGAAGTCGGTCCGGTCGTTGTTCGTGAGCGGGCGCTGGTGGGAGCCGTCCGGCGCCATGACGAAGATCTCCGCGTCGCGGCTGAAGAAGACCTTCGACCAGGCGATGAGTCCGTTCCTCCCGGGGAAGGCAGCTCCGGCCGGAGCGGTCGCCGTGACCACGAGGGGCGCGGACACTGACAGGATCAGCATGGCGCGGATCAATCGCTGCATGGTTTGATGCTCCCTCCTCACGAAGCGGAACGGTCGAGCATACTTCGGAGGGCAACAGCCGTGGGATCGGGGGGGACCGTGCGGACGGTGTTGACGGGCGGGGTCGTGTTCGACGGGACGGGGGCGCCGGTCTCGGAGGCCGACGTGGCGTTCGAGGGCGGACGGATCCTGGAGGTCGGTCCGGGCCTGGACGGGGACGAGGCGGTGGACGTCTCCGGCTGTGCCCTGCTGCCCGGCCTGTTCGACTGCCACATCCACCTCTTCATCGAGAACGAGGACCTGGACGAGCTGGCGGCCATGCACCGTCCGTTCTCCTATGCCTTCTACCGCGTCCCGGAGGCTCTTCGGAAGACGCTCGCGCTCGGCATCACCACCGTCCGGGACGCCAGCGGCGCCGATGCGGGGATGCGCAAGGCGATCGAGGACGGCGTGCTGGTGGGTCCGCGCATGCAGATCTCCATCACCATGCTCTCGATCACCGGAGGCCACGGCGACGCCTGGCTGCCCAGCGGAGGCGGCGTGGGCCCGTGGGGCGTCACCTGGCCGGGGATGCCGGGCGCCGTGTGCGACGGCGGCGAGGCGGTTCGGGCCAAGGTCCGCGAAGTGGTCCGGGCGGGCGCCGACGTCATCAAGATCGCCTCCAGCGGGGGCTACCTCTCCGCGCGCGACGACCCCAGCCTCCCGCATTTCACGCAGGCCGAGCTGGAGGCCATCGTCCAGACTGCGGCGGACCTCGGCCGGTGGGTGATGTCGCATGCCCACGGCGCGGAGGGCATCAAGCGCGCGGTCCGGGCGGGCGTGCGCTCGATCGAGCACGGCACGTTCCTGGACGACGAAGGGATCGAGCTGATGCTCGAGCGAGGGACCTGGCTGGTGCCCACGCTCACGGCCGGCGACACGACGGAGGAGATGGCGGCCAATCCCAAGATCCCCGAGCCCATCCGGGAGAAGTTGCGAGCCCTCGGCCGGCCCGAGCTGGACATGTTCCGGCGGGCCGCCGCGGCCGGCGTGAAGGTGGCCATGGGCACCGACTGCCCGGTCGCTCCGCACGGGACGAACCTCCGCGAGCTGGTGCTGATGGCCGAGAACGGGTTCACGCCGCAGCAAGCCCTGGTGGCGGCCACGTCCAGCGCGGCCGAACTGATGGGCGTGCAGGACGAGCTGGGCACGATGGAACCGGGCAAGCGCGCCGACGTGGTGGTGCTGGAGGGCGACCCGTTCGATTTCGAGAAGCTGCCCAACCGGGTCCGGACGGTGTTCAAGGACGGCGTTCGGGTCGCCGGCTGAGAAGTCCCGCTACCCCTCGTGGAAGGCGGCCAGGCCCTTCGCTTCGTCCTCCAGCTCGCGGCGGACCCTCTGCGGCAGCGGTTCGAAGGGTTCGAGCCGGATCCGCTTCTTGTCGTAGTGCCACGAGCCCGCCACCGCGCCATCCACCAGGAACGTCGAGAGCGAGTGCGGCGTGTCGATGCTGAACACGGCCCCTCGGTGGCGCTCCGGGAGGATCTGCGTGCGCCGGGCGTGAATGAGCAGCGCCGCCTCCCACGTGGGGAGGAACCGAACCGGTGTCGGCGCGTCCTCGCCCGGCAGCGGCGCCCGCGGGAGATCGAACAGCACCTTCCCCTCTTCCGAGCGGAAGCGGCGGAGCGGCAACCGTTCCATGACCGGCCGCACCGCGGTCACCGGCAGCCCCGCCCAGCTGGCCACCTCGGTCGGCGCCGCGGGGCCGAACCCGCCGAGGTAGCGGCGAACCAGGTGCTCCAGCCCCTCCGTTTCGGTCGCCGCGGACGGCCCCACCCACTGTTCGGCCAGGCCGTACAGGTCGGCACGCCGCTGCTCCCACGTGCCCGAAGGCGGGACGCGAACCAGCTCCACCCACAGCCCGGCGCCCGACCACGCCACCGACGGGAAGCCGTCGTCGCGGAGCAGCTCGACCAGGCGCTGGGCGCGGGCGGGGCCGTCCTTGAGGTGTTCCCGGATCCGCGCCGACACGGCCTCCATGTCGAGGCCCTCGACCTCCTTGCGATGAGTGCGCAGCCACCACTCCTGGCGGCTTCGCTTGACGCCGGCGATGAAGAGCGGGAAGTCGCGGGCGGAGGCCATGTGGATGGTTACGCGCATCATCGTTCCCTGGACGATGCGTCGCTGCTCCAGCGCTTTCGTCAGCGCGTCTCGGCGAAAGGCGTGCATCCGCGACCACAGCGCGACGTAAGGGGACGGTGCGTACTGCGTCTGCAACCCCCCGACTCGTTCGACCACGGTCGTGAGTGGCAGCCGGGAGCGCTCCAGCAAGAGCTGTCGAGCGAGCAGGGCCCGGTTGAGGTCGCGAGTGGTGAGGACGCGCTCGTTCAGTGGACTCGGGAGCTCAGCTGACGGGCTCGAGGATGATCACCGGGATCTGACGGGTCGTCTTCGTCTCGTAGCCGGCGAAGCCGGGCATGATCTCCTTCTGCCGGCTCCAGATCTTCTCTCGCTCCTCACCCTCGGCAACACGGGCGCGGACGTCGCGGGTCTCGGTGCCGACCTCGACGGTGGCCCGGGGGTTGGCCTTGAGGTTGTGAAACCAGTCGGGGTTGGTGGGCGCGCCGCCCTTGGAGGCGAACACGACCAGCCGGTTGCCGTTGGCTTGATAGGCAAGCGGATTCACCCGCACCTTGCCGCTCTTGGCGCCCGTGTGGTGCAGCAGCAGGATGGGCGTCCCCTCGAACATCCCTCCGACCTTGCCCTGGTTGGCGCGGAACTCCTCGATGATCTTCTTGTTCCAGTCCTGGCGATCGCCCATGACTTTCCTCTCCATGTGTGCTTGCCTCGGTCAACCTGATCGACGCCTTCCAGTATTCCATCGGCAGTCAGGGGGACCAGGGCCCGGGGAACCGCGCGGAGCAGATCCGGTAAGCGAGCTGCTCGTCTCCGATGCGAAGGCCCGCGTACCACATCCCGAGGGCCCCGCCCGTTAGCCTGACCGCGCACGGGGTGTGGACGCCGAGTCCGTCCGGCCCCTCCCCTTCAGGTTCCAGTACCGCGCCTCGGCGGTCCCACGAGAGTCCGTCGGACGAGGTCGCCATGGCGATGCGGGTCGGGCCGCCGACGTCGCTCGCATAGAACATGTAGAGCGTTCTCCCGTAATCGAGCACGCAAGGGTGCGACACGCCCGCCTCGTCCGGTTCGGGATCGAGGATGGCCCCCACCCGATCCCAGGACGCGCCCGTGTCGGAGACCGCGGCGACGATCGCCGAGCTCGGACGGCCAGCGCCCGACTGCCCCGTGAAGAACAACCACCACCGTTCTCCGGTGATCAGTAGGCAGGGGTGGCTGGCGCCGGCCTCGTCCTCGGGGCCACGGTGCATGATGGTCCCCTGGGGCTCCCAGCGCCGGGCATCCTCCGAGGTGGCCATGTGGAGGCGAGTTACCGCTCCATCGAAGCCGCCGTACACCATCAGGTAGCCGCCCTGGGTCTTCACCACACAGGGGGATTCGGCGCCGTAGGAGTCGGAGTCGCCGGCGAACCGGGCATCGAACGCGATCCCCTGACGCTCCCACTTCCCGCCCGGAGAGCAGCTGGCCGACAGGATCCGGGAGGTCGCCCCGTCGTTCCCGGAGTACCACATGCGGAGGTCGCCGTCGGGCTCCTGGATCACCCAGGGACACCACGCGCGAAGGCTGTCGGGGTGGCCGGGCGCCCCTAGTGGAAAGACCTCG
>VAYC01000109.1 GCA_005885025.1 Actinomycetota bacterium
GTCCGCGAGGCCGGTGGCCTGCTGGTGGCCGATGAGGTCCAGGCAGGTTACGGGCGCTTTGGGGACGTGCTGTGGAGCTTCCAGGGCTCGGGCATCGCCCCTGACCTCGTCACGACGGGGAAGCCGATGGGGAACGGCTTCCCGGTGGCCGCGATCATCACCCGGTCGGACCTGGCGGACGGGTTCGCCGATCGGACGGGGTTCTTCAGCACGTTCGGGGGGAACCCCGTGGCGTGCGCCGCAGGACTGGCCGTGCTGGACGTCCTGGAGGACGAGCAGCTCATGGCGAACGCCGCGGAGGTGGGCGCCCACCTCCGGCGAGGTCTCGAGGAGCTCACGCAGCGGCACGAGCTGATCGGCGACGTGCGGGGCAAGGGTCTGCTCGTGGGCGTGGAGCTGGTGAGGGACCCCTCGACGCGCGAGCCCGCGCCGGCCGAAGCGGACGCGGTGGTGAACGGGCTCAGAGAACGAGGCGTCCTGATCGGCGTCACCGGCCCTGCCGAAAACGTGCTCAAGATCCGCCCTCCCCTGGTGTTCGGCAGGGCGGAGGCGGACCTTCTCGTCGGGACCCTGCACGAGGCGCTCGCCTCGGCCGGCCGCTAGGGGCGAGATCCGCGAGCCGGTGTGGCCACGGACCCGTCCGTGGTACAACCTTCACGCCGAAGTGAAATCACATTGATGTGATTCTTGTCACTCTGGCGGGTAGGCTAGGTCCATGAGAGTCCTGCACACGGCTGATTGGCACGTGGGGAAGCACCTCCGAGGGCGCTCCCGCGACGAAGAGACGGCCGCCGCCCTGGACCAAGTCGTGGAGATGGCGCGGGACTCCGCCGTCGACGCCATCCTGATCGCCGGCGACGTCTACGAGCACCGCACGGTCTCCCCGGAAGCCGACCTCATCGTCTTCGAGGCGCTGGCCCGCCTGCGTGACACGGGGGCAACGATCGTCATCATCCCGGGCAACCACGACTCCTGGCAGCGCCTCGAAGCGCTGAGCAAGCTGCTCACTCCGTTGGGGATCCTGGTCGTCCCCCGTGTCCTTCGGCCTGCGGAAGGTGGGGTCGTCGAGGTGCCGAGCCGCGACGGGAGCGAAGCGGCCATCGTCGCCTGCATCCCGTTCGTCCCCGAGCGGCGGTTCGGCGACGCGGCGGCGCTGTTCGACGACCGGGCTTCGGCCTACACCGCGTACGACGAGGGCATGGGGGCGGTGATAGCCGGCATGGCCCGGGCCTTTCGAACCGACCGGGTGAATGTCGTGCTGGGGCACGTGATGATCGACGGGGCGAAGATGGGCGGCGGCGAGCAGGAGCTGACCATCGGGATGGCGTACGCGGTCTCACCGACGCGGTTGCCGGCCACGGCCAGCTATGTGGCTCTCGGCCACCTCCATCGGCCCCAGACCATCCGGCGCGCGCCGTGTCCAGCCCGGTTCGCGGGGTCGCTGATCCAGCTCGACTTCGGGGAGGTGGACCAGGACAAGTCCGTCGTGCTTGTCGAAGCGAAGGCGGGCAAGCCGGCGAAGGCACAGGAGCTCCCGCTCTCGGCCGGCCGCCGCCTCATCGACGTCACCGGCACGCTCGACGACATCCTGGCGATGTCCGAGACCGCTGAGGACTCCTACCTCCGGGTGAGGGTCAAGACCGAGGGGCCGGTGCCCGGGATCGCGGAGCGGGTCCGTGAAGTCCTGCCGAACGCGGTGGTGGTCGAGCTCGACTACGAGCGCGACGCCCACGACCGGCCCGAAGGAGGCGTCCGGACCCTCCAACCCCGCGACCAGTTCGTCCACTACTACCAGCACGCCCACGAAGCCGACCCCGATCCTGCCCTCATGGTCGCGTTCGACCGGCTGTATGCGGAGGTCGCCGAGGGGGCGGGCTAGCGTGCGCCCACTGCGGCTGGAGGTGAAAGGCTTCACCGCCTACCGTGAGACGCAGGTCCTGGACTTCGAGGACCTCGACCTGTTCGCGGTCACCGGCTCCACGGGGTCGGGGAAATCGTCGCTGCTCGACGCGATCACCTACGCGCTGTACGGGCGCGTCCCCCGGATCGGCAACCGGGCGAGCCTCTTGATCTCGCAGGGCCAGCCGCGCCTGGCGGTGATGTTCGACTTCGCCGTGGACGGGCAGCGCTATCGGGTGACGAGATCGACGGGTCAGAAGGCCGCCAGCGCCACCCTTCGCCTGGAGCGACAGATCGACGGCGCCTGGCAGTCCTTCGGCGACGGGGCCGACCGAATCCGTGACGCCACGAGACTGATCGAGGAGCTCATCGGGCTCGACTATCCGGCCTTCACCCGCTCGGTCCTGCTCCCCCAGGGGGAGTTCCAGGAGTTCCTTGTCGGCGACGCCAAGGAACGCCGCGAAATCTTGATCGAGCTGCTGGGCCTCGAGCTGTTCGTTCGAATGGCCAAGCGCGCCGGAGAGGAAGCCGGTGCCGCTCACGCCGGCGCGTTGCACGCTCGGAAGATGCTGGACGATCGATACTCGGGCGTGGACAAGGCGGCTCTTCGCGACGCCCGAAAGGCAGTCAAGGAGGCGGCTGCGAAGAGCGAGGCGATGGGCGGGGTGGAGCGTTCCCTCGAAGGACTGGCCAGGGACTGGCAGTCGCAAGCGAGGCGCATCGAAGCTGTGGAGGGATTGGCGGAGGAGGCCGAGGAGCTTGCTCGATCTGCGGGAACCCTGGCGGACGGGCTCGAGCGCCTCACGGCGGAGGTCGAGGAGGCGGAGCGCCGGGCCGCGTCACGGGAGGACCTGGCCAAGGGGGCTGCCGTCGACGTGGAGGAGTCGGGCCGAGCACTGGCGGAGGCAGAGGAGCGACTCGGGACGGGGGAATCACTGGCGGCGCTGCGGGCCACGCTGGAAGAGCTGGGGCGGGTGGACGGCCGGATCGCGGCAGCGCAGGTGGCACTCTCTGAGGTTCGAGCCCTCTCGCAAGCGCGAGCGACCGCCCTGGAACAGGCTCGTCGTGCCGCGACCGAAGCGGGGGCCGCCCTCGAGCGGGCCGAAGCGGCCGCGGCGGAGGCGGAGAGGGAGCACGAACGAGTCCACACGGCGGACCAGGTGGCTGCGTTGGTGCGCGGGAAGCTCGTGGGCGATCCCTGCCCGGTGTGCGAGCGACCGTTGGAGGCCGTCCCGAAGATCGACGCTCGGGGGCTCGATGAAGCCGTCAGGATGTTGGAGACGGCCCACACGATGCGCAAGCGAGCCGAGGCCGCTTGGAGCAGGGCCGATCGGGATCTCGTCGCCGGCGAGCGGGACCTCAACGCCGCCCGCGAGGACCTGCAGCGTCGCGAAGCAGACCTCTCGACGTGTGACGCCGAGCGCGATGCCGTCCTCGTTCAGGTCCAGGCGGTATTCGGGGGGGCGGTCCCGGACGATCCGGCATCCGAGATCGACTCCCGGGCCCAGGAGCTCAGAGGCATTCGCGAGCGACTGGCCGCATCGCAGGCGCGCGCAAAAGAGGCCGAAGCCGAGGCCACTCAGGCAAGGGAGGCGATGCGATCCGTTGCGGCGAGGACGGGAGAGCTGGTGGGCGGGCTGCGGGGGCTGTCCCTGGGCCGGCTCGTGGAACGCGCGAGGGAATCGGTTCCGGAGCTGGACGTCCGTCCGCAGCCGGCGGTGATCCCCTCTGGGCCCGGCGCGGCGGCGGTGGCGGCTCGCGACGTTGGTTCGGTTGCGGATGGGGTGGCGAAGGGTCTTCGGGCCGCGGTGGTCGAGGCCCGACACGGCCTCCAGGAGCTCCTGGACCGGGCGCGGGATGCGTTGCCCGCGGGGATGCCCGTGGCGCTGGTCACCGATGTCGAGGAATTGCTCCTGGCTGTGCGGGCCACCGCGAGGGAACTCGTGGAGGCGGCGACGGAGGCCAGGAAGGACGCCGAGCGCCTCGCGCAGCGCGTGACCGAACGCGACGAGTTGGAGAAGCAGGCGAAATCGCTGGAGAAGGAGGCGGCGATCTACCAGGCGCTGGCTGCCGAGCTAAGGGCGGACCGGCTGATCGACTTCCTCCAAGGAGAGGCCCTGGAGCTGTTGGCGGCCGCGGGCTCCGAGCGACTCCTGTTCCTATCCCAGAACCGGTACCGGCTGGCGTTCGAAGACGACGAGTTCTTCGTCGAGGATGGCCAGAACGGCGACGAACGGCGGCCGGTCCGCACCCTGTCGGGGGGCGAGACGTTCCTCGCGTCCCTGGCGCTGGCGCTGGCGCTCTCCGACCAGCTCCAGTCTCTGGCCGTGACCAGTCGCGCCCGGCTCCAGAGCCTCTTCATCGACGAGGGGTTCGGGGCGCTCGACCAGGAGGTGCTGGAAGTGGCGAGCGAGGCGCTGTCACAACTCGGCGGACAGGACCGGCTGGTCGGCGTCATCACCCACGTCTCCGAGCTGGCAGAACGCCTCCCGGTTCGCATCGAGGTGAAGAAGCTCCCCGCCGGCAGCCGCCTGGAGCGAGTCTCCTGACGGATCTTTAGCGGGCGAAGACCTCGCGACCCCGCGATACGGTGAGCATGGGGCGAAGCTCACGGATCTCGGGAGCGGTGAAGGGGTCTGCCTCGTAGGCGGCGAAGTCGGCCTGCATCCCGGGGCGGAGCTGACCCTTCTTGTCCTCGAGGTGGGCCAGCCGGGCGCTTCCGATGGTGAATAGCCGGATCGCTTCCTCCCGGCTCATGCGCTGCCCGGCATCGTGATGATTCTCGAGCGACCACAGTCCGTACATCGGGTCGAGCGGTGTCACCGGGGAGTCCGACCCGGCGCCCACCTCCAGGCCCCGGCCGAGCAACGTCCAGAACGGATTCATCCGCGCTGCCCGGTCCGGGCCCAGCCGCATTTCGTACAGCTGCCCGGGATGGCCCCATTCCGCATCGAACGCGGGTTGCACGGAGATGGCGAGCCCGAGAGCTGCCGCGCGCTCGACTTGACGGTGGCCGGGCAGCTCGAAGTGCTCGATGCGGTGGCGTCGGGCCCGGAAGTGGCGGCGTTGCCGAGAGTCCAGGGTCCGGTAGACGCGTTCCCAGACGCGCAGCGCCTGCTCGATGGCGGCGTCCCCGATGGCGTGCACGGCCACCTGGAGACCGCCCAGGTGAGCATTGTGGAAGACCTCCGCCAAGTCCTCGTCCGACTCGTAGAGGATGCCGTTGCCGTCCCCGTCCGCGTAGGAGTCGGAGACTGCTGCGGTCCGCGCTCCCAGCGAACCGTCGAGGGAGAGATCCCCGCCCAGCGTCTCCAGGCCGAGGTCCATGATCCACGGGATGTCTTTCTCGGCCACGTACACGACGACCTCGACGGGGAGGTGGTGACGATGCTCGAGAAGGACCTCCACCTCGCGCCGTCCGTGGGAGGATGGGACCGCCATCTCGTGAACGCAGGTGATCCCTCGGGACGCGGCCATGCCTGAGGCTTGCAGCTGCAGCTCCCGGATCTCGTGGTCCGAGAGGTCCTGATGGAACCACCGCTGGAGATGGCGGTTGGCCGCCTTCCGGACGACACCAGTCGGATTGCCGTCATGGTCTCTGTCCACGCCATCGTCCTGGACGGCCCCGGACCGATCGAGCGCGGTGGTGTTGGCGAGGGCGATATGCCCGTCCGCGCGGATCAGGATGATCGGGATCTCCGCAAGCTCGTCGAGCTCCTTCAGAGCTGGCAGGTCAGGGCTGTCCCAACGCGTCTCGTCGAAACCGTGGGCAAGGATCTTGCTCGGGGCATGCCTCAGCTCTTCTGCCACCAGCCCGAGCAATTCTTGCCGGGACCGCGCTCGCTCCAGCGGGATTCCGATGGCCGACAGGGTGGTCCCCGTGAGGTGCACGTGCGTGTCGATGAACCCCGGGATGATCGTGGTCCCCCCCAGGTCGACTTCGCGGTCTGCGAGTGGCGGATCCCCCATCCCGACCCGCTCGACGTGCCTGCCATCCACCAGGAGCCACTCCCCCACGGCGGGATGACCCAGGGTGTAGATGCGGGTGGCGCGATAAAGCGTCTTCATAACCGTAGTCTGCGGGCTGTCGCCACCAGCACCCCCATGCGCGAAGTATAGGGACGCCGCCAACGGCGCATGAGGAGAGCGCCCGCCCTTAGTCTGAAGGGCCCAAGCCTTCCGCCCATCCGGTCCCCCCTGGACGTAACCCAGTCGGGATGTGGGGTCCTCCTTTGGGCTCGTTTGTGTGAGAAACGATGAATCCGGACGGCCGCAGCGACGACATCTTCACCAAGGAAGGTGATGCTGATATGCCATCGCTGAGGAGAGCACTCAAGCGCAGCTTCACTGTCGGAACGCTGGCTGTCCTTGGGCTTCTGCTCGTGGCCAACCTCGCCGCGAGCGCCCTCGCGAACGGCGACGATTCCAACGAGATCCATGCCTGCTACGGTCCCGGCAATAGTGATCTTCGCATCGTGCACTCCAGCGAGGACTGCAAGAAGAACGAGACCTGGAGACGGGGCCGCAGGGCCCCGCCGGTCCTCGTGGTCCCGAAGGTCCGGCCGGACCAGCCGGTCCAGCCGGTCTGCAAGGCCCACAAGGTGACCGAGGTGCCACCGGTCCAGCCGGTCCGCAAGGGCCTCAGGGTGACCGAGGTGCCACCGGTCCAGCGGGGCCAGTCGGTCCTGCCGGTCCGCGAGGCGCTGAGGGCCCCGCCGGCCCCGTTGGTCCTGCCGGTCCTGCCGGTCCCGCGGGTCTGGAAGGTCCGCGCGGCCCAGCCGGTCCCGGACTGGCCAGCCTCGAGGTGGTCGAGGTGATCAGCGACGCGGACAGCCAAAGCCCCAAGCTCCTGATGGCCGACTGTCCTTCCGGGAAGCAGGCCATCGGTGGCGGTGCGCAGATCGGCGGTCCGGATGTCGTGGCGCTGACCGAGAGCGATTTCAACCTGGACGCCGAC
>VAYC01000115.1 GCA_005885025.1 Actinomycetota bacterium
TCCCCCTCAGGAGGTTCATCGGCGGGGAACCGATGAATCCGGCCACGAACAGGTTGTCAGGATCGTCGTACACATCCTGCGGCCGCCCAACCTGTTGAAGGATCCCGTCGGAGAGGACGGCGATGCGATCGCCCAGGGTCATCGCTTCGACCTGGTCATGGGTCACGTAGATCGTCGTGACTCCCACGCGAGCCTGCAGCCGCTTGACCTCGGCCCGCATTTCGACCCGGAGCTTCGCGTCCAGGTTGGAGAGCGGCTCGTCCAGCAGGAACACGTCGGGCTCGCGCACCAGGGCTCGGCCCATCGCCACCCGCTGTCGCTGGCCGCCGGAGAGCTGGCCCGGCCGCCTTCCCCGAAGCTCCTCGATGCCCAGCATGCGACTGATCTCGTCGACCCTCCGACGCACCTCGTGCTTGGCGATGCGATGTTGGCGGAGTCCGAACGCGAGGTTCTTGTCCACGGTCATGTGTGGATAGAGTGCGTAGTTCTGGAACACCATCGCGATGTCCCGTTCCTTCGGTGGCACGTCGTTCACGACGCGGTCGCCGATGGTGATCGAGCCACGGCTGATCCGCTCGAGACCGGCCACCATCCGCAGAGCCGTGGACTTCCCGCATCCCGAGGGGCCGACGAGGATCAGGAGCTCGCCGTCGGACACGTCCAGGTTCAGGCCCTCCAGGGCGACCACCGGGCCCGGATAGACCTTGGTGACATCGTGGAAGGCGACCCCTGCCACCCAGGTCAGCCTTTCAGCCCCTGGGTGGCGATGCCTCTGACGAAGAAGCGCTGCGCCAGGACGAACAGCACCAGCACGGGCAGCATCGACATGATGTTCGCCGCCGCGACCAGGTGCCATTGGGATTGGTGGGCACCCTGGAACGTGGCCAGCCCGAGCTGGAGCGTGAACGCATCCTGGTTCGTCAGGATCGTCACCAGCGGCCAGAGGAAGTCGTTCCAGGTCCACATGAACTGGATCACGGCGAGCGTCGCCAGCGCCGGCAGGGACAAGGGAAGGACGATGCGCACCAGGATGGTCAGGCGGGAGGCGCCGTCGATTCGAGCGGCCTCCTCGAGCTCGATGGGGAGGGTGCGGAAGAACTGGGTGAGCATGAAGATGCCGAAGACGCTCACCAGGTTCGGCACGATGAGCGCGCCGAGCCGGTCGATGAGACCAAAGTCCTTCACGATCAGGAACGTGGGGATCAGCACCACCTGCAAGGGGACCATCAACGTGGCGAGCAGCAGGAAATAGACGACGCCGCGCCCCAGGAAGTGGATCCTGGCGAACGCGTAGGCCGCAAGCGAACAGAACACGAGGTTGCTGAGTACGACCGCGACCGTCACAAGAGTCGTGTTCCAGAACCAGGTGCCGAACGCCGACTGCCGGATCGTCGTCGCATAGTTCCCGAATCGGAGGGTCCCGGGCCACAGGACCGGCGGGAAATGCAGGGTCTGGGCGGGGGTCTCGAGGGAGGTCACGACCATCCACACCAGGGGCAGCAGCATGATCACGGCGAGCGGAGCGAGGATCAGGTGCCACGGATCGAACGGCAGAAGGCGATTCGGCTTCGCCTCGACCATGCCGATCTCACCGGGCAACGAGCTCGCGTCGATCCGCGCGAGGCGCGTGGGGGCGTCGACGGGAGCGATCGGGCTGCTCACGACTGGTAGTGGATCACGCGCCTGCCCAGCCAGAACTGGGCCAGGGTGAGCACCAGGATCACCAGGAACAACACGTAGGCGATGGCCGCGGCGTATCCCGCGAGCGACAGGCTTCCCAGGCCCTGCTCGAAGGCAAGGCGGTACACGTAGAAGACCACCACCGACGTCCGCCCGAGAGGTCCTCCCTTCGTCACGAAGAACACCTCGTCGAAGAGCTGCAGCGCGCTGATCGAGGACCACACGACCAGCAGCAGCGTGGCCGGCCCGAGCATCGGCCAGGTGATGCGCCAGAACGTCGTCCACCGGCTGGCGCCGTCGATGGCGGCGGCCTCGATCAGATGCTGAGGAACACCTTGCAGCGCGGCGAGATAGATGATCGCGTCGAACCCGAGCCATCCCCAGATGGTCATCAGAACCAGAGCGATCATGGCCTGGTCCGGGTCATCGAAGAACCCGAACGGCCCGAGTCCGATCTTGCCGAGCAGCCAGTTGGCCAAGCCGAAGTTCCGGTCGAACAGCCAGAGGAACATGATCCCGGTGGCGATGGTGGAGGTGACCACCGGGATGAAAACGGCGAGACGGTAGACGCGCACGAAGGCGATCTTCCGATTGAGCGCGTGGGCCACGAAGAGTCCCGCCAGGATCGAGATCGGGACGAACAGGATGGTGTAGTAGACCGTGTTGAGGGCGGCCTGCCTGACCTTGGGGTCGTGCAGCATGCGGGTGTAGTTCGCTACCCCGACCCAGTGACGCTCCGGCGAGATCAGACCGGCTTTCTGGAAGGAGAGGATGAGCCCCCACACGATCGGGATCAGGCCGAAGACCCCGACCAGGATCACCGAGGGAAGGATGAAGGTCCAGCCCGCAGCGTGATCGGACACGAGGTACCTGCGGACTCGCGTCATCCGCCCTCCGTCCCTCCGCCTCCGGGGCGCTTCTCCGCGACCTCTCCGCGGTCCGTCTACCCTGCCAGGGCCAGTGCGTCGTTGGCCTGAGCTGCCGCCTTGTCCAGGGCCGACTTGGGGTCGCTCTTGCCCAGCATCGCTGAGACGATGGCGAAGCCCATGGCCTCGGACACCTGAGGATAGGCGGCGAGCACGGGCCGAGCCTGCTTGACATTCGTCAGGTTTTCAGCGAATGCGTCGATCCCCGGAAAGGCCGCCCCGAACTGCTGGATGAAGGCTGCGTCGCTCACGACCGACAGCCGAAACGGGAGATGGCCCGCCTTGAGCGCGTCCTTCTTGATCTGGTCCGCCGCGGTGAGCCAGGCCACGAACTTGAGTGCTGCCTGCTCACGCCCCCCGCCGTTATCGAATACACACCACATGTCGGGGCCGGCGATCGTCTGGTGATCTCCGTTGAAGCCGGGCAGGACCGACACGCCGTACTTCACGTCCGGGAAGCTGGAGAGGTCCCACGGACCCGTTATCAGCATGCCGATCTTTCCGCTGTTGAACACGCCCGTGTAGGCGGAGTTCTGCAGGTCGAGGTAGACCGACTTGTCATCGACGGCCATCCCGGTGAGGACCTGGAGTGCCTGGACGCCCTGGGGCGAGTTGAACGCCGCCTTCGTGTTGCTCGCGTCGAGGATCGAGCCGCCGTTCTGCCACAGCAGCGGATCGTAATGCCACACGGTGTCCTCCGAGGCGTCCATCGGATAAGAGAACCCGAACTGCTTCTTCGCCGGATTCGTGAGCGCCTTCGCCGCGGCCCGGAAGTCGTCCCAGGTCCACTGGTCGGTCGGGTACTGGAGTCCCGCCGCGTCGAACAACGATTTGTTGTACACGATGGCCAGGTTGTCGATCAGGGCTGGGATGCCGAGCACCTTCCCCTGGAAGGTGGCCGCGGTCCGCGCGCCCGGGATGAAGTCGTTCCAGTTCACGGCGGGCTGCTGAACCCACTGGGTGAGGTCGACGAGCCCCGGAGCCGCCGCAAGCTGAGGAAGCGACGAGCCGTACTGGTAGGTGATGTCCGGCGGCTCCCCTCCCTGAAGGGCGACGGTCAGCTTCTGGAGCGCCTTGTCGTTGTTGACGAACAGGGGCTTGATGTGGATGTTCGGGTTTTCCGCGTTCCACTGGTCCAGCAACGCCTTGAGCGAGTCGGCCTCGACGTCCGTGTATCCATGCCAGAACGTCAGGGTCACCGGGGTGGCCGGCTCGCCGGATGGCGATGCGCTGCCCGAGCCCGTCGGGGTGGCGCTGTTCGTCCCGCTTCCCCCACACGTGACGGCGAGCAGGGCGACGGCCGCAACGATCACGAGCAGATGACGCTTCTTCATCCAGGACACCTCCCAAGGCCTTCATTAGACGTCACGACAGCACCACCGATCTCGTTAAGTAGCGTGGGTGGTCTGGATCAAGGCCCTTGGCGTCGGCGATGGCGACGGCCAGGCGTTGGGCCAGGACGAGCTCGGCCAGCGCGTCGAGCGTGGCGACCCGCACCATGGCTCCGGTGGCTCGGACTTCGCGCGTCAGGCCGTCATCCGGTGTCGACAGGATCCACACGAGCGATCGCTGGCCCGCGAGGCTGATGGGCCCGTGTCGGTACTCCATCGCCGGATACGCCTCGGAGTACGTTCGCGACGCCTCGCGGAGCTTGAGAGCCGCTTCCTCGGCCACTCCCACCGTCCAGCCGTGACCCAGGAAGACGGCGTGGTCGATGTCCTCCGGGTCTGCCGGAAGAGGATCCTCCAGCGCCCGCTCGGCGGCGGCGATGGTCGGGGCCAGGTCCTCTCCGAGATGCGCCCTCAGCATCGCGAGGACGGACGTGGCGAACCTCGTCTGCACCACCGAGCGCTCGTCGGCGAAGTCCAGGACCACCCGGGCCTCGACCAGGGACACCGCCGGTGAGCCGGCGTCGGCAGTGATGAGGACGCGCGAGCCCGGTTCGAGGCCGCCCAGCAGCCGAAGGACCTCCGTCGTGGTGCCGCTCCGGGTGATCGCCATGACCCGGTCGTAGGTCCGGGTGCCCGGGAACTCTGAGGCGGGGAAGGCGTCGGTCTGGCCCTGGCCGGCGGCCTCGCGAAGCGCGGCGTACGCCCGGGCCACGTGCAGCGACGTGCCGCAGCCGACCACGGCGACCCGCTCTCCCTCGTGCGGGAGCTCCGCATCCAGCCCGGGAATCATCTCCGCGGCCTTCCGCCAGCACGCCGGCTGGGAGGCGATCTCGCTGGCGATTGCGCTCATTCAACCGGAAACTAGACCACAAACGCTCATCAGGTCAAGAGCAGGCTGAGCGCAACCACGCATCTGGCGGCGTATGCTCTCGCCGGTATGCGCCAGACCGACCGGCTGTCCTCGATCCTGGAGCGGCTCGCTGCCGACGGGTCCGTGGCCGTGGGCGAGCTCGCCTCCCGCCTCGGCGCCTCGGCGGCGACGGTGCGCCGAGACCTCCAGTTGCTCGAGGACCAACGGATGCTGAACCGGACTCACGGGGGGGCCGTGGCGCGCGACGTCCTCTACGAGCTACCCCTCCGGTACAAGGCTGCCCGGCACCAGGTGGAGAAGGAGCGGATCGCCACGGAGGCCGCCACTCGGGTCGCGGACGGAGCCGTGGTCGGGTTCACCGGAGGAACGACCACCACGGAAGTCGCCCGACGCATCGTGGATCGGCACGGGATCACGGTGGTGACGAACGCGCTCAACATCGCCGGAGAGCTCGCCATCCGCACGGACATCAAGCTCGTGGTGACGGGCGGTACGGCAAGAGCCGAGTCCTACGAGCTGGTGGGTCCCGTCGCCGAACAGGCCCTGGAGCGTCTCAACCTGGACATCGCGTTCGTCGGCGTCGACGGGATCACCGTCCAGGCCGGCCTCACCACACATCACGAGGTCGAGGCCCATACGAACCGCACGATGATCGATCGGGCGCGTCGAGTGGTCGTGGTCACGGACAGCTCGAAGCTTGGGCGGGTCGCATTCGCTCAGATGTGCCCCATCCACCTGGTGCACGAGCTGATCACCGACGATGGGGCGGCCGGGACAGCCATTCGGGATCTCCAGGACGCGGGCGTCGCGGTCACGATCGTGTGACGATCCCGCCTCTCGTCTCCTGCTCAGTCGATCATCGCCACGCCGGCGGGGCCTTTCGGATGCCCTCCGGAATGAGCTCTCCGTGGGCCTCGATCAGGTCGTCGACCATGTCCAGGATCTGACCGATGGTG
>VAYC01000079.1 GCA_005885025.1 Actinomycetota bacterium
CGAGGTGTGGAAGGAGCTCGAGGCGCGCAAGCTACACGCCACGCCCCTCCTCCTCCGGGACCCGGAGGGCAACGGCCAGATCGAGCCTGCCGGCGGTGACCCCGATCTCATCGACTTCGGCGTCGGCCTCTAGAGGCCGTTCCTTCCTCGTTCCGTAAGCGCTTCGTAAGGGCACTGTAATCACCGCTCTCTAGCCTGGATCGGAGTGGCCCTACGGGCCAGGAGGAGGAGTCCGATGCGAAAGCTTCTTGTGGCCGCCCTGATGGTCGGAGCGCTGGTGGTTGGATTGGCCACCTCGGCGTCTGCGAAGACGACGAAGAGCGTCCTCTACCACGACGGCGGGATCGTCCGGACGGTGGTGAACCCGGCCCCGCTCCCGCACGGCGGCACCGACCCCTTCTATTCCGTGACCAACGGTGTGGAGGGGCAGCTCGGCATCACCGGCGTGGCACCCGGCGATGGTCCGTACCACGGAGGGGCCTGGGCAGTGAACACCGTGACCTTCAACGAAGGGGTCACGGCGTACCTGCTGACCTCGGACGAGGCGGTGTTCGCGGCGGAGGCCGCCGGTGACGTCACGGTCACCCGAGTCCCCGATGCGGACTTCCGCTGCCCCGTCCAGCCGTAACGAAGCGTCAGAAGAGCACGAGATGGGCGCGCCGCCGGCGCGCCCACCTCGCCTGCGTCCCGGTAGCATGACGGGCCGTCGTGCCTGCCGATCGCGTCATCTCGCCCACTCACGCCCGCCGGCTCGCCCTCACTCGCCAGCGGCTAGCCGGGCCCCGGGCTCGCCCGGACGCCGAGGGAATCATGGAGGTCGCCCGGGACCTTGGTTGCTTGCAGCTCGATCCCGTCAACGTGGTCGAGAGGAGCCATCGACTGGTCCTATGGAGCCGGTTAGGGCCGTACCCCACCGATCAGCTTGAGCGGCTGCGATGGGACGAACGACGGCTGTTCGACTACTGGGCTCACGCCGCCTCGATCGTCCTCACGGAGGACTACCCGATTCACCGGCTGATGATGCGGACCTACCCGAGCGAACGAACCATCTACAGCCGCCGCGCGGCCGACTGGATCAAAGAGAACCAGGGACTACGGCGACACGTCGTGTCGGCGCTTCGCCGGCGTGGTCCGCTTCGAATGCGCGATCTCGAAGACCGTTCCGATGCAAGCTGGCGTTCCCCAGGATGGACGAACGAACGCAACGTGAGCCAGATGCTCCACTTCCTATGGTTCCAGGGGAAGGTAGTGGTGGCCCGGCGAACCGGTGTCGAGCGGTGGTGGGACCTCGCCGGGAATTGGCTCCCCGAATGGACGCCGAAAGACCGGCTGTCCGAGCAGGAGGTGGTTCGGCGAGCCGCCCAGAGGTCTCTCCGCGCTCTTGGCCTCGGCACCACGAAGCACATCGACCGGCACTTCACCGTAGGCCGGTATCCGGGCCTGCCCAAGGTCCTGGCGGCTCTGATCCGGGAGGGCCGGATCGAGCGGGCCCGCATCGAGGAGGACGGGGTGACGTGGCCGGGCGATTGGTTCGTTCACACCGATGACCTGCCCGCCCTGGAGCGACTCGAGAAGGACGATTGGGAGCCGCGTACGACGTTGCTGTCCCCGTTCGACAACCTGATTATCGACCGAGCCCGCACCGAGCGGCTGTTCGGATTCCGGTACCGGATGGAGATCTATGTCCCGAAGTCAAAGAGGCAGTTCGGCCCCTACGCCCTGCCGATCCTCCTCGGCGACCGGCTCATCGGGCAGGTGGACACGTCCATGGACCGTCGGCGGGGGCGTCTCCGGCTGAACGCCATCCACGCAACCCCAGACGCTCCGGCAGGTGTTCGGACCACCCGAGCCGTGGCGCGAGCGATCGAGGCCCTCGCCGCATTCCTGGGCGGAGCGGAGGTCGAGGTGACGGGGCCGGTCCCGGAAAGGTGGCGACGAGCCTTGGGTTAGTCCAAGCGGTCGAGCGGCACAACGCCGGCCCACTGCGAACCACTTTCACGGGATGACCACGCCGCAGTACCGGGAACCGCCGAATCGGTCGCCCCGAACCCCTGGGAGAATCATTCGGAGTTCTGCATCCTGTGCTACTCCGCCGCCCGATGGCCTCCACTCGCTGGCCCGAGTTCCGTGCTAGGTCCAGACTCCTCCGGAGTCCCTTCCGGACCCTTACGAGAGTCTTACGAGCGCTCGGAGGCCGAATCGCGGCTCCGGAGTCTCGTACGCTCGATGCATCGATGCATGCGGAAATTGACATCATGAACGCCGTGCCGCGCCGTCAGCACGTCTTGATCGTGGAGGACGATCCCACCGTCTCCGAGGTGGTCGCGCGCTACTTGGAGCGGGAGGGCTTCGAAGTCGAGACGGTGAGCGACGGCCGGGCCGCGGTGGACCGAGCGAAAGCCCGGCCTCCTGACGCGATGGTCCTCGACCTCATGCTTCCTGGCCTGGACGGCCTGGAGGTATTCCGGCAGCTCCGATCGTTCGCTCCCACCCCCGTGATCATGTTGACGGCTCGAGCGAACGAAGACGACCGCGTGCTCGGTCTGGAGCTCGGCGCGGACGACTACGTGAGCAAACCCTTCTCGCCGCGGGAGCTGACGGCGCGCGTCAAGTCCGTGCTGCGGCGAGCGGAGAGCCCGGTGGCGGTTAGCAACGCGTCGAAGGCGGTCACGGCCGGCGACCTCGCCGTTGACATGGGGGCGCGAGAGGCTCGCGCCGGGGATCAGCCGATCTCGCTCACGGTTCGGGAATTCGATCTCCTGGTCTTCCTGATGCTGCACCCTCACCAGGTGTTCCGCCGGGAGGAACTCCTCGAACACGTGTGGGGGTACACGTTTGGGGATACCTCGACGGTCACCGTGCACGTTCGCCGCCTTCGGGAGAAGGTCGAGAGGGATCCTTCCACGCCGAGGCACATCCAGACGGTGTGGGGCGTGGGCTACAGGTTCGAGCCATGAAGGGCCGGACCGCGCTCGCCGTCGCCATGGCCGGAGCCGTAGCCACTACCACGGCCTCGATCGCATTCCACATGCCCGCCCACGACGCCCTCCGGTTGGCTGGGATCGCGGGAGGATCGGCCTTGCTCGCGGGGACGGTCGGTACCGTGATGCTCCTTGCCCTCCGCCGCCGGGCCATCGGGGCACAGGTGGCCGCCGTCGCCCTCGCCTCTGTGGGTGCTGTCGGCGTTGGGGCAATGGTCGCGGCCCAAGCGATGTTCATCGTCCGCCACGACCTCGATTCCCTTCTGGTGATCCTGCTGGCATCTGGAACGATCGGAGCGATGGTGGCCTTCGTCTTGGGCCACCGGGTGAGCACCGCGGAGAGGGCCGTGGAGGCTCTCGCCCGGCGGATCGGGGGCGGCGTGACCTCGCCGCCGGTGGCCTTGCCCCCCACGGCTGAGTTCGCCGCGCTGGCTCAAGAGCTCGAACAGATGGGAAGGCGGCTCACCGAGGCGCGGGCCCGCGAGCGCGCCACCGATGCAGCACGTCGCGAGCTGATCGCGTGGGTGTCCCACGACATTCGGACTCCCCTGGCGGGGATGCGAGCGATCTCCGAGGCGCTCGAGGACGGCCTGGTGGAGGACGCGGCGACCCTGGCTCGGTATCACCGGACGTTACGCATCGAGACCGATCGACTGGCCCGTCTGGTGGATGAGCTCTTCGAGCTCTCCGTCATCAATGCCGGTGCGCTACGCCTTCGCCTGGAGCGCGTCTCCCTGGAGGATCTCGTCTCGGACGCCATCGCCGCGGCCCGAGCCCCAGCGGAGGCCCGACGGGTTCGGGTTGAGGGCCAACGCAGCGGCCCGCCGCCCGAGCTGGAGCTGGCGCCCACCGAGCTGTCCCGGGTTCTTCGCAACCTGCTCGACAACGCCATCCGCCACACGCCGGCGGGTGGCTCGGTGTGCGTGGAGACCGGTATCGAGGAGGATCGCGCCTACGTGTCGGTGTCCGACGAGTGCGGCGGGATCCCGGAGCGGGATCTCCAGCGGGTATTTGACGCGGCTTTCAGAGGTGAGCCGGCCCGAACTCCGGAAGAGAACGGCGGCGCGGGCCTCGGACTCGCCATCGCCAAGGGCATCATCGAGGCCCACGGTGGAGGCATCATGGTTTCCAACCAAGGGCTGGGTTGCCGGTTCACCGTCCGGCTCCCGCTCTCGCGGCCAGACTAGCTCTCTTGCTTGACGGTGACCGGAACCGTCTTCGGCCGGGCTCGGCGGTAGATGAAGAGAACGACGCCCGCCGCCAGCCCGATCAGCAGGACCGGAACCATGTAGCCGAATCCAACGATGATCGCGGTCAACACGGCCAAGGTTCCGTGAACCGCGGCCCGCCACGATCGGACGAAAGGACTCGCCTTCTTCGCCGATGGAACAGGTCGCTTCTCGGCCATCGCCAGCGTGATCGTCGACAGGTCGGTCTGGTCGCCCAGCACGCGGAGCTGCCCGCGGATCTCCTCTATGGCGAGCTGCACGTCCTGGAGAGCCCGCTGTACCTTCAGGCTCTCCTCGATCGTTCTGGACTTCGCCATCAGCTTCAGGAGCACGTCCTCCTGGGCCTCCCAGTTGCGAAGCCGAGCCTGGAGGTCGACGAACTGCGCCGTGACGTCCTGCCCAGAGATCTGCTCGCCGGTGACCTTGCCCAGCGCCGTCAGCTCCCCGAGCGCGGCTTCGAACTGGGCGGCCGGAATGCGCACGACGATCGTCCCGGAAAGGAACTTTCCTTCAGAGGTACGAGAGGAGGCGATGAAACCGCCGTGCCGGCTGGCGATCAGCGTGACGTCCTGGGCGTGCTGCTCGAACGAGCCGTGCTTGACCTCGATGGAGATGGCGGCTGTCTTGATGATCCGGGGCCCGACCCCCGTGAGCTGGAACTCTCCTCCGACTGCTGCGGGCGTGGGCCCAGCGGCGTGGCCCTCGTCCGTCTGAGCACCGACGTCGAGAGCACCTCGCGCAGGAGCGAACTTCGCAGCTGCCGGACCCGTGCTCGCCCTGCCCCCGCCACCGCACGCCGCACCGACCACTCCGGCCACCGCCAGGAGGACCAGCGCGCCCACCATCTTCCTCCGGAACATGGGGACCACCTCCGTCACTGAGTTGTACGTTGGACGAAGGCTTGGTTCGCCCCGTTCCCGCCGCCCGGCCGCTCTCAGCGAGCCTGACGGGCCTCGCGGACCAGCTCACGGACGCGGTCGGGACCGATCCTGGCCGCGTCCTGCTCCTTCATGAGCGCGAAGACCTCCGGCCGCTGGATGAGGGCCGTCACGGCAACCACGTCACCCGGCTTGGAGCGTTCGAGCATCCAGGCGAGGGCGTGCATCTCGTCGGGGAAAACCGGGACTTCCTTCGCCCCGCCATCGATGGCGCCGGCCCTCAGACGCTCCACCAGGTCCTGGCGGTCGCGCCCCCGTAGATAGTGCACGAGCTCGGCGATCGCAACGTGATCGGCGCCGCGTGCCGCGACGTACGCGATGCTGTGCAGGATCTCGTTCGTCCGGTCCCCGGCCGTGCAGAAGGCCAGCCAGATCTTCCCGCCGGGAGGACGAAGGCCCCGGCAGATCTCCACCAGCCCAGCCATCCCGGCTTCGTTGTGCGCGTAGTCGGCCACCACGACCCGACCTTCCAGCTCGAACAGGTTGGCCCGGCCCGGGTTCGTCTCGGGGTCGAGGACGAACGTACGGAGCCCTTCCACCACCGCCTCCTCCGGAAGATGCACCCCGAGCGCGGCCGAAGCGGCGGCCATGGCGTTCTGGGTGTATGGCGTGGAGATGCCGGCGAGGGCCATCGGGACGTCTTCGAGAGGAGTGAGGGGATGCGGCCGCATCGCGGGCGTGACGACGGTCAGCCGGCCGTCGATGCCGGTCGTGGCTCTCCCGCGTTCGGCCACGACCGAGCGGATGGCGGGGTGGTCAGGGTCCATCGCGAACAACCAGGGCCGTCCGCGGATGCCACGCCGCATGGCCAACACCCGTGGATCGTCGGCGTTCAGTACGTCCCATCCGTCGGCTCTAGTGATCTTGGTCACGGCGGCCTTCACCTCGGCAAGCTGGTCCAGCGTGCGGATGCCATGGAGGTCAAGGTGATCGGCGGTCACGTTGGTGACCACCCCGACGTCGTTGTGCAGCGTGCCGATGCCTCGCAGGAGGATGCCTCCTCGCGCCGTCTCCAGAACGGCCAGTTCCACGCCGGGCTGCGACAGGGCCCGTGCCGCGCCACCGAACCCCGAGTAGTCCCCTTCTTCCACCAGCCGGTCGTTGATGTACACGCCATCGGTCGACGAGTAGGCGACCGAGAGCCCGGCCGTTCGCCCGAAATGGGAGAGGGCCCGAACCGTGGTGGTCTTCCCGTTGGTACCCGTGACCGCGATCACCGGGACCGTCGGGTC
>VAYC01000080.1 GCA_005885025.1 Actinomycetota bacterium
GGGTCGGGCGGGGGGTCGCTCCTGCCGCCGCTCGTACCGCTTCCGCCGCTGCCTCGGCTGCCGATCTGATTCGTCCAGCACACTTCGCGCTCGCCTGGGGTGCCGCATCTTTGACGCCCTCTGCGTCGGCCCCGTAAGCTCGCTTTTGTCACTCCGCTCGGCGTCCGCGACGTCGACACTGGAAAGGGCCGATGGCGAGCAAACGTGTCTTGATCATGGGCGCCGCAGGGCGCGACTTCCACAACTTCAACGTCGTCTATCGGGACGATCCCGAGACCGACGTCGTGGCGTTCACGGCCACTCAGATCCCGTTCATCGAGAACCGGAAGTATCCACCCGAGCTCAGCGGTCCCCGCTACCCGGATGGGATCCCCATCTATCTCGAGGAGGAGCTTCCCCGCCTCATCCGCGAGCTCCACGTCGACGAAGTCGTCTTCGCCTACTCGGACATCTCGCACCTGGACGTCATGCACAAGGCCAGCCTGGCCATGGCGGCCGGGGCGTCCTTCAGCCTGCTCGGACCCAATGCCACTATGCTCGAGGCGAACGTCCCCGTCGTTGCCATCTGCGCGGTGCGAACGGGGTCCGGGAAGAGCCAGACCACCCGCAAGGTGGTGAAGACGCTCCGCGAGGGCGGCAAGACCCCGGTGGTCGTCCGCCACCCCATGCCGTACGGGGACCTGCTGGCCGCACGCGTCCAGCGGTTTGAGACGTTCGAGGACCTGGACCGGGCCAACGTCACCATCGAGGAGCGGGAGGAGTACGAACCACACCTTCGAAACGGCACCGTGGTGTACGCCGGGGTGGACTACGGCGCCATCCTGGAGCGAGCGCAGAAGGAATGCGACGTGCTGGTGTGGGACGGCGGCAACAACGACTACGCGTTCTACCGGCCCACCGTGCTCATCGTGGTGGCCGACCCTCTCCGCGCGGGCCACGAGTTGGCCTACCACCCCGGCGAGTTGAACTTCCGGATGGCCGACGCGATCGTCATCAACAAGGTCGATTCGGCCACGCCCGAACAGATCGCGAAAGTCGAGGCCTCGGCGCGGGCGGTCAACCCGAGCGCGCTCCTCATCAAGGGTCGCAGCCCGGTGACGCTCGAGGACGGGGCGCCGCTCGCGGGCAAGCGCGTGCTGGTCATCGAGGACGGCCCCACGCTCACCCACGGCGAGATGCTGTACGGAGCCGGAGTGGTCGCAGCCCGGCAGGCGGGTGCGGCCGAGATCGTCGACCCGCGCCCGTACGCCGTGGGGTCCATGAAGGACATCTACGCGAAGTACCAGATCGGTGCCGTTCGTTCGGCCATGAGGTACTCGAGGCAGCAGCTACGTTAGTTCGAGTCCATGATCAACGCCACACCGGTCGACGTTGTGGTGATCGCGACTCCGGTCGATCTGCGCAAGCTCGTCCGCATCGACAAGCCCGCGGTTCGAGCCTCCTACGACCTCGAGGAAGCAGAAGGGTCGCCCAGGATCGCCGACGCGCTTCGCCCCGTCCTGTAGAAGGTCGAGGAGCCTGGATCAGGCATGGACCGCGTGGTCATCGCCTTGGGGGGAAACGCGCTGTTGCAGAAGGGCGACGAGGATTCCGCCCAGAGCATGCGGCGGTCTGCCCGGGTCGCTGCCGAGATGCTGGCGGACGTCGCCGAGCGTGGCTGGGAGGTCGTGGTAACCCACGGCAACGGGCCCCAGGTCGGCCGGATCCTGCTGCAGAACGAGGAGGCGGCCCGCCTGGTGGCCCCCATGCCGCTCGACGTGTGCGGCGCGGAGAGCCAGGGCCAGATCGGATACCTGCTCCAGGTGGCCGTGGGTGACGTGTTCTACGAACGCGGGATGGATCGACCGGTGGCCACCGTCCTGACCCTGACCCGGGTTCCGCCCGACGATCCGGCGTTCCAGGAGCCGACCAAGCCGATCGGGCCCTACTACGGGAAGGAGAAGGCCAAGCGCCTTGTCCGCGAGCGAGGCTACCGCGTCGCGCCGGCGCCGGGCGACGCCGGATGGCGACGGGTCGTTCCTTCTCCTCGTCCCTACTCGATCGTGGAGGCGCCGGTCATTCGTCAGCTCGTGTCGTCGGGAGTGATCGTGATCGCGGCCGGCGGCGGAGGCGTGCCGGTCGTCGAGGAGGGTCCCCGGTTGGTGGGGGTGGAGGCAGTCGTCGACAAGGATCTGGCCGCCGCGATCCTGGCCAAGGACGTCGAAGCCGATGCCCTGCTGATCCTGACCGACGTGGAGGGCGTCTACGAGAACTTCGGGACTCCCGAGCAGCTGCTCCTCCCGCAGCTCACCCCCGAGGAGGCCCGGCGCCGCGTGGAGGCCGGCGAGTTCGGCACCGGGTCGATGAGGCCGAAGGTCGAAGCGGCGGCGGAGTTCGTGGAGGGGGGCGGGAAGGCGGCGATCATCGCCGCGCTCCGCGAAGGACCCCGGGCCCTGGCCGGCCAGGCGGGGACCCGCATCGCCTACTGATCCAACCCGTTCAGGGGGTAGCCTCGCGGCGTGCGCATCCGGGTCGCCACGTTCAACGTCCAGTCGTTCCGCGCGGGGGTCGACGGCGCCGCCCTGGCCATCGGTCCCGAGCAACCGGACGTCGTGCTGGTTCAGGAATGCGGACCGCGACGAAAGCTCCGCCGGTTCGCCGCGGCCCTGGAGATGGAGGCGGAGTCCACGCACCGGCGCTTCGGGCGGGTTCGCAACGCGGTGCTGTACCGATCGCCCTGGCGGCGGGGGGCTGTGGAGGTGGGAACCTTCACAAGGGAGGGCCGAACGCGCCCTCGAGGGTTCATCGTGGTGCACCTTCGGCGGACCGGCGAACGGCTCGCAGCCATCTCCGCACATCTGGGCCTCTCGCCGAGGGAGCGCGAGCAGCATGCTCGGGAGCTCACGGACGCCGTTGCCGGCATCGAGGGGCCCGTTGTCCTCGGCATCGACCTGAACGAGGGTTCCGAGTCTTCCGCCGCTCGGTGGATCGGGGAGCGGTTGTTCGACGCCTACCTTCGGCCCGACGGCCGTGCGGACCTTACGTTCCCAGCCCGCCTGCCGACGGTCCGGATCGACTTCCTGTTCGTCAGTGAGGACGTCCGGCCACTCCGGTCGTGGGTGCCGTCAGGTCCGGCGGTGGCCCTGGCATCCGACCACCGGCCGGTCTTGGCCGACCTCGAGGTTCGGACCCGGTAGACCAGCTCAGGAGCCCGTTTCCAGAGCGGGTCGCGCAGATGGTCCTGGAGTCCATCGGAACATCCCGAGCCCCCAGGCCAAGCACGCAACCGCGCCCACGACGGCGGTGGCCTGCGGGCCCCAGGCCGAGGCGAGCAGTCCGGCCAAGAGCGCGCCCGCAGGATAGGCCACCCCGAACGCCACCACCCAGATGCTGATGACGCGGCCTCGCATCTGGTCGTCGACCGCGAGCTGGATGTCGCTGTTGGTGCCGGACACCACCAGCAGGTACGCCGCGCCGAAGAGGAACATCATGACGAGGCCGATCGGATAGGCATCGGTGGACCCGAAGACCAGGAGTACAGCGCCTACCGAGACCATCGCGGTCGCGATCACCCGCTTCCCGATCCTGTTACCGAGACGTCCCAGGACCAGCGCGCCCGCCACCGACCCCAACCCGAGGGCCGCGGCGAGCGATCCGTAGGAGTCCGCTCCCCGCCCGTAGACGTCAGCGGCGAACAGCGGGAGCAGCGCGGTGGCGGGAGCCGAGAAGAACGAAACCACAGCGATCCCCTCGATCATGGCCCGGATCCGCCGGTTCCTCCACGTGTACGCCAGTCCGCTTCGGAGCTGCTCCCGGACCCGTCGTCGCTCGCCGGGCTGGAAGGTCGGGGTGCGCATGAGCCCGAGTGCGGCGATGACCGTGAGGAAGGAAACGGCGTTGACGGTGAAGACGAGCGCCGCGCCATTCGACGACGCGGCGATGATGGCTCCAGCGATGGCCGGACCGATCACGCGCGCCAGGCTGAACTGCGTGGAGTTCAGGGCGATGGCGTTGACCATCGCCTCGGAAGGAACCAGGGAGGGGACGAAGGCCTGCCACGTGGGCCCGTTGAAGGCGAAGGCGAGGCCCTGCCCGAAGGTCAACGCCAACACCGCGAACAACGTGGCGTGATGCAGCCATGCCAGGGTGGCGAGGACCGCCGCGTCCGCCATCATGAAGGTCTGCGTGACGAACAGGATCCGCTTGCGGTCCAGCCGATCGGTGAAGACGCCGCCGATGGGGGAGAGGACGGTCGGGACGAAGTTCACGAACGTGACGAACGACACCCAGAACGCCGAGCGGGTGAGCAGGAAGACGAACCAAGCCAGGGCGATGGACTGCATCCACGTCCCGATGTTCGACAGGAACGCCCCCACCCACAGCAAGCGGAAGTTCCGGTATCGCAGCGAGTCGAACGACCCCAAGGGCTACAGCCTCAGCTTGCGCCTGGCCGCCGCCACCGCGATCTCCGCCGTCGCGTCGACCGTCAGACGCGACGTGTTCAGCACGCAGTCGTAGAGGAGAGGGTCCCTGATGTCTCGGCCGTAGAAACGGCGAACGTAGTGGGCGCGCTCCGAATCCGCTCGCTCGCAGCGGACCGCGGCTTCCTTCTCGTCCACCTTTTGCCATTCCGAGACCCGCCGGACGCGGTCGCGGAAGTCGGCGACGAGCGACAGGTGACAGGCGTCCCCGCGATCGGCCAGGGCCGCTTGCGCACCTCGCCCCAGGATCACGTAATTGCCGGCCTCCGCCAGCGACAGGATGACCCGACGGGTGGCTTCCGCCAGCGCCCGCTCGTCCAGCTCCGGTACTGGGGCCAGCCCATATCCCGGCGTGGCCGCGGCCAGGGCCATGCCCACCTCCTCCACCATCGCGGGGGCCCGCTCGTCCATGGCCTGAGCCACTTCGGGATCCAGGCCGAGGCGGCGGGCCGCTTCCTCGGCGACTTCCCGGTCCACGAACGCGAAGCCCAGCGCTTTGGCGACGGCGGGAGCGACTCGACGCCCGCCCGCGCCGTACTGGCGCGAGACCGTCACCACGGCCACCCGACCCGCCCCTTACGCGGAGATCGCCGAGCTTCCGCCGGCGAGGGTCGTGGCGAAGGCCAGGGTCCGCTCGAAGATCGTCTCAGAGTCGTAGTCGAGCGTCGCCACGTGATAGGAGTTGGCCAGCGGGATGAGCTCTTTCTGCTCGCTGCCGGCGCGCTCGAACACCCGCTTCGAGTTGGCCGGCTTCACCGTGTGATCCTCCTGCGAGGAGAACACGATCAGCGGCAGTCGCATCGACGGCAACTCCCGAGCTGTGGTCCGCAGCAGCTTCCCCAGCTCGTTCGCGGCGCGGATCGGCACCCGCTCGTACACGATCTCGTCCTGACCCGGCCGCTTGAGGTCGTTGCCCAGGCCCTTCCGGGTTCGCATGAACAATCGGGCCAGCGGCGCCAATCTGAGGTCGGGGCGGCGGATGATCGGATTGACGGCGACGACGCCGCTCACCTTGTCGGGGTGTCTGGCGGCGAGGTGCAGGACCATGGTCCCGCCCATCGACAGCCCAACGGCGACAACGGCCGCGCAGCGGTGCGCCAGATCCAGGAGCCCTCTCTCGGCCTCCTGCTCCCACTCCTGCCAGGTCGTCTTCTCCAATTCCTCCCACGTGGTCCCGTGTCCGGGGAAGCGTGGCCCCACCACCGTGAGTCCCCGCGCGGCCAACCACTC
>VAYC01000081.1:0-445 GCA_005885025.1 Actinomycetota bacterium
TACTACCAGAAGCCCTACCGGCGGGTCCTCATGGAGACCTTCGGCGCGGAGGTCCGCCCCTCCCCCACGTCCACCACGGAGGCGGGGAAGAAGATCCTGGAGGGTGACCCCGAGTCGCCGGGGTCGCTGGGGATCGCCATCAGCGAGGCCATCGAGGCGGCGGTGACCGGCACCGACACCAAGTACTCCATCGGGAGCGTGGCCAACCACGTGCTCCTGCATCAGACCGTGATCGGCCAGGAGGCCAGGAAGCAGATGGACCTGGCCGGCCAGTACCCGGACGTGGTGATCGGGTGCGTGGGAGGCGGTTCGAACTACGCGGGGCTGGCCTACCCGTTCATGCAGGACCGGCTGAACGGGAAGCGCGACACAACATTCATCGCCTGCGAACCGGCGGCCTGCCCCACGTTGACCAAGGCGAAGTTCGCCTACGACTTCGGCGACA
>VAYC01000081.1:558-7764 GCA_005885025.1 Actinomycetota bacterium
AGGCGCGGGCCTACACGCAGAACCCGGTGTTCGAGGCGGCCGTGCAGTTCACTCGAGCCGAGGGGATCATCCCGGGCCCCGAGCCGGCGCACGCGGTCCGAGCCGTGATCGACGAGGCCATCGAGGCCCGCGAGTCCGGGAAGGAAAAGGTCATCCTGTTCAACCTGTCCGGCCACGGGCACTTCGACATGCAGGCCTACGACGATTACCTGGCCGGGCGGTTGCCGGAGGTGGAGTTCCGTCAGGCCGACGTCGACGCAGCGATGACCAAGCTCCCGCCCGTTCCGGTCCCCGGCTAGACGTGCCCTTGATCTCGGCCAGCCTGAACCATTTCTCGCTCTACGAACGGGTCACGGACGAGAGAGGTCCAGGGCTCGCATCCTCCTGAGCTCGGCGTCCTCGTAGGTCCGGCGAGCAGCCCGTCGTCCGTTCCCGAACACCGCCAACAGGATCACCCCGATGAGCAGGACCGGGAAGTACACGGCGTAGGGCTGTCCGAGGACGAGGGCAGCCATGCCCGCCACGAGGCAGGCCCCACCCACAACGACCAGGACGAGCATGGCCCCGAGGACGAACGACCTGGCTCGTCGCCGGGACGTGAGCCCGCCGAGGAGCGCGCCGAGCATCCCAATGATCGTTCCTCCGATCGCGCCGATGAGGCCGGCGGCTCGACCCGACCACCAACCTGCCGACCCGTCTCCGGCCCGGATCGACTGGATCCGCATCGGTCCGACCCAGACCGTCCCGCTCCCCGGCAGCACCAGGTTCACCTCGAGCCTGGCCGGCGATTGCCCGGCTGCATGGAAGCCCAGCTCGAAGGACCGCCACCCCGATCGTCCTGTGATCGGGGCAAGCGGACCTCGGCCGCCGAGCGTGCGCGAGAAGTAGCGGGTTCCGTCCCCGAAGACGCTCCACATCTCCAGATACCCGCTGCCCTGAACGGCTTCGAACCGGATCCTGCCGACGATCGCGTAGTCCGTGCCTCCGACGGGAGGGTTCTCGATGACGATCAGCGGGAACGCTCCTCCACCGGCCGGCGATTGGATGCGGACGGCGTCGCCCTCGACCGTGCCCGAGAGCGGCGGCGTCCGATACCAGTCCACCACCACCGGCTCCGCCCGCGCGGCCGACGCCGGGATCATGATCACGAAAGCCACGAGCACCGTCCTAGCGAACACCCTGACGCTCTTCACTTCGTTCCTCCTCGCGGTGTGCGCGCAGCAGCTCGCGGAACGTGGCCTCGTCCAGCCTCGCCTCGGCGTACATCGCGCGCAGCTTGAGCTCGAAGGGGTCGGCGTCGGGACGCTCCTCGATCAGCTTCACCTTGTCGATGAGCCGGTCCAGACGAAGGCGCACCGTCGGGTATGAGATCCCGTACTGCCGCGCCAGCTCCTTGAGCGTTCCCGACGACAGCAGGAACCGCTTCAGGAAGGCCAGGTCCTCGTCGCTCAAGTGCTCCAGCCATCGCCCCTCCGAGCCCGCTTCCATTCCCTCCCCCCTATCGGTGCCGATCTTCATTTCCTTGAGCCTAATCTCAATATTCTTGAGATGGTACCGCAAACTCAGATCAAGAATGTGAAGAACCGATCCGGGAAGGGGCGGTCAGCGGGCGACCGGTTCGGGCACGGGCAGGTCCAGGAGGCGGGCCACCCACGGCAGACCGGCGATGAGCTGTTCCAGCTGGACCTTCCGGACCCGGGGAGCGGTGGGGATGATAGGAAGCCGCGCGCCGTGGGCGAAGTAGCCCACGATCAGCGTCGCGAGCTCCGGCCCATGTGGGGACAGCGATACGGCTTGCGGGCCCCATTCGTGGATCAGGCTAGGGATCCAGGCCACGGCATCGAGACTGGCGTTGCCGACGCAGGCGAGATTCCAGTCCACCAGCAGCGTTCGCTCGCGCGCGAAACAGATGTTGTCGCTGCGGACGTCGAGGTGGAGCAGGGAGTCGCCGCCCAGATCTGCCCTCGCCTCGGCCTCGAGCAGGTCCGGCAGGGCCCGGTCCAGCCACGAACTGGAGCAGAGACCGAGGGCAAGGAATGATCCCGGGTCTGCGGCCACGTGGATCCAGCAGGTGAGGCGGGGTCGCCACGCCTCGAGGGGAGGCAGCCCGGCGGGCGGCGTGGCCGAGTGAACCTCCTCGAGGGTCGAGAGCACGCGTCCCGGCTGGTCCTCACGCCAGGGCGGCGGCCAGTGGCCGCTGCTCAGGTCCTCCAACAGCAGGATCGGAACATCGCCGTCCTGCCACCCGAACATCGCTGGGAGGAAGGGGCCCTCGAGCGCGTCATAGATCCGATGCTCGGCCCGGAGCCAGTCCGCGGTGAGGCCGTCGACCGCGGCCTTGGCGAAGGCCGAGGAGCCGTCAGCGAACCGGACGATCCATCGCTCCGCCGGCGTGTACCCGCCGCCACGGACCCTTCGCCACTCCGCAGGCTCCGCGCCGGCCATCGAACGGACCCGTTCGTCGATCGACGGATCCGGCCGAGCCTCCATCGGTTCACAGTACAGGCGACGCCGCTCCGCCCCGGATTACCTCTTCGAACGCTCTCGCTCCACCAGGACCCGGCGAAGGATCTTCCCGGAAGCCGACTTCGGGATCTCCTCGAGGAACTCGACCTCCCGGATCCGCTTGTACGGGGCCACCCGTTCGGCCACGAAGCTCATCAGCGCGTCGCCGTCCACCTCTCCCTTCCGGACGACGAACGCCTTCGGGATCTCGCCGGCCTCCTGGTCGGCCTTGGGGATCACGGCCGCGTCCGCCACGGCTGGGTGGGACAGGAGAACCGCTTCGAGCTCCGCCGGCGGCACCTGATAGCCCTTGTACTTGATGAGCTCCTTCAGCCGGTCCACGATCGTGAAGTAGCCGTCCTGGTCGGCGTGCCCGATGTCGCCGGTGTGGAGCCAGCCCTCCTCATCGATCGTCCGCGCCGTGGCGTCGCGGTTGTTCAAGTACCCCTGCATCACCTGGGGGCCGCGGACCCAGATCTCGCCGTCCTGGTTCGGGCCGAAGCTCTCCCCGGTCCCCCAGTCCACGACCCGGGTCTCAGTGTTGGGGAGGGGCGGGCCGATCCATCCCGGCTTGTTCCGGGCCCGATCGTCGTCGGGCGTGCAGTGCGTCACCGGGCTGGTCTCAGTGAGCCCGTAGCCCTGGATGACCTGGACCCCCAGGCGCTGCTCGCACTGGGAGGCGAGCCCGGCGTCGAGTGGCGCGGCTCCCGACATGATGAACCTGAGCCCCGACAGGTCGTACTTGTCGACTGCGGGGTGCTTCGCCAGGGCCAGCACGATCGGCGGCACGACGTAGGCCCGGGTGATCCGGTGGTCCTGGAGGACCTGGAGGAACGGCTCGAGCTCGAACTTCGGCATGGTCACCACCGTCGCTCCGCGGTAGGGACCGTTGTTCATGATCACCGTCTGGCCGTAGATGTGGAAGAAGGGAAGGACCGCGACGATCCGGTCTTCCTCGGAGACGTGGTGGCTGCCCGCGAACTGACAGAGGTTCGCCACCAGGTTGTGGTGGGTGAGCATGACTCCTTTCGAGAGCCCGGTCGTGCCGCTCGAGTAGGGCAGCACCACGAGGTCCTCTCGAGGATCGATGTCGACGTTCGGCGCCTCGCCGTCGCTCTGGAGGAGCTCAGCGAACGGCGTCGCCCCCCTCGCCTCGCCGCCGATGACGAAGATCTCCTCGATCCCCGTTCGCTCGGCCGCGTCGGCAGCTCGGTCCATGAACCCCGGGACGGTGAGGAGGAAGCGCGCGCCCGAGTCCTTCAGCTGGTACGCGATCTCATCGGCCGTATACAGCGAGTTGATCGTCGTGTTGATGCCACCCGCGGTGGCCACGCCGTGGAAGGCGACGGCCCACTGGGGCATGTTCGGGGCGAAGATGGCGAACACGTCGCCCTTGCGGAAGCCCCGCGCGGCCAGCCCTGCCGCCATCCGCTCGATGGCCTCGGCCAGCTCACCAAAGCTGAATGTGCGGCCGGTCGGAGCGTCGACGAACGCGGGCTTGTCCCCGAGGTCGTTCGCCCGCTGCATCACGAACGGGGTCAGGGCCACCTCGGGGATCGAGACATCCGGATAGGGGCTGCGGAAGATCATGGCGACCCATCAGCGTAGCCAGGGGCGAGGCTCCGCGCCACGGGTTTGGCGCCGCCTCGCGGAGGAGACAACCCTCACAGCAAACCGAGGAAGGAGCGGCCCGTGAACATCGGATTGAGGTCGATCGTGATGATCGCCGCGGTCGTGGTCTTCGTGGTGGCGATCTTCGTGGACAAGAACCAGCTGAAGTGGATCGCGGCAGGTTTGGCGCTCTTCTCCGGGGCCTTCGCCCTCGGCGGCGTCAACACGGGGGTCGGAGCCCGCCTCCGCCGCCGCCTCTGAGAGCGGTTCCCCACCGGCTGCGTCGCGACTAGGCCATCACGGGCGGGTGGACAGGAGCCTAGACTGCGCCATGCCCACCCTAGAGGACGCGATTTCGCTGGCGCTCCAAGCGCATAAGGGCCAGGTGGACAAGGCCAAGAAACCGTACATCCTTCACCCGCTCAGGCTCATGGCCAAGATGGGAACCGATGAGGAGATGATTGCAGCAGTGCTTCACGACGTGATCGAAGACAGTGACGATACGGTGACCCTCGATGACCTCAGGGCGGCTGGCTATAGCAAGTCGGTCGTCGAGGCACTCGATCTCCTGACGAAGCGCGATGGCGAGACGTATGAAGAGTTCGTCGAGCGTATCCGTCCGAACCCGCTCGCCCGTAAGGTCAAGCTCGCCGACCTCGAAGACAACATGAACCTGGCCCGATTGCCGGATCCGCAGCCTGTAGACCTTGAGCGGTTCAAGAAGTATCAGCGAGCCTGGGAAAGCCTCTCCGGGCAGAACCACTAGTCTGCATGTGGCGTAGCGCCCACCTCTCCGAGTTCCCTCCCGCCGGGCGCAAACGTCCGCTTCCTCAGCTCCGATTCATGCCCGGGTTCGAGCCGCGCCGGAGCTCCATCCCGATCCATCCGAACCACAGCGGGTTCAGGATGAAGCCCGTCAGGATGGCTGCGGTCAGGACGATCGGATTCTTCGGGTTCAAGATGACCAGCCGACCGATGTACACCACGATCAGCAATAGGCCGGCCGCCACACCCACGTAGGCGAGGCGTCGCGGAAACACGCAGCCCCGCAGGATGAGCCACGCCAGGACAAGGATCGACAGCCCCGAGAGGCCGAACGTGGCCAGCCCCCGAGGGTCGATCGCGTTGGGTACGTCCGCTGGCAGCTGCACGGGTGGCTTGACGAAGTTCGCCAGGTCGTAGGCCCCGTGGATGGCCGAACCCGCGGCGGCGATCAGGCCGAGGGCGACGGCCCAGACGGCGAACCCGGCGTCCACCTGCCGGATGCGGCCGAACACGGCGATCAGCACCGCGGTGACCACGACGCCGCCCCCGAGCAGCAGAATCGTGGCGACCTTCGCCGCGGCCGTGGAACCCGACTTCAGATACGTCATGAAGGCGATCGAGTACCCGATCCCACCGATCGCCGCGGCGACCGCGCACGCACCGGCGAACCGCTCATACGTCCTGGACACCGCTTCCCCCTCTCGACTCCGGACCGAGGCGGAAGCCTACAGGTAGCTTCGGAGCTCCCAAAGCTCGGGGTAGAAGCGCTTGTCGAGCGTCGACCGAAGGTAGGAGACGCCTGCGGTGCCGCCGGTCCCCGTCTTCGACCCGATCTGGCGCTCCACCATGAGAAGGTGGTGCTGGCGCCACAGGACGAACAGCTCGTCGTGCGTCATGAGCGACTCGGCCGTGTAGAAGAGCTCGGGGTACGCGTCCTTGTCCCGCATCATCTTCAGCAGGCTGGCCCGGCGCGCCTCGACGTTCTCCTCGCCGGTCGGCATCGGCAGGCCGTTCGCCTCGAGGAGCGCGCAGAAGGCGTCCCACAGTGTCGGCTCCGACAATCGACGCTCCAGCCTCGCTTGCTCCTCCGGCGTCTCGGAGAGACGCGACAGCAGCCCCGGCTCCTTCAGTCCAGAGATGAACTCGATCTCCCGGAACTGAACGGACTGGAACCCGCTGGCCGGAGCGAGGTAGCCGCGGAACTGGAGGAAGTCCTGGGGCAACATCGACTCGATGATTCCGATGTGCTCGAGCAGCATGCGCTCGATCGCCTGGGCCCGCTTCAGGTAGTGGCGGGCCGGGAAGGTCCGCCCCTCGAACAGGGCGTCCCGAACCGTCTCCAACTCGAACAGGATGAGGTTGAACCAGAGCTCGAACGACTGATGGACCACGATGAACAGCAGCTCGTCGTGGGCGGGGGGGCTGGCTACGGGCGTCTGAAGGGACAGCATCTCGGGGATGCGCAGGTACTTACCGTAGGAAAGCTCCCCGGCCTCGCTGGATCCGCCCGAGGACTGTTCGCTCATACCGCTCCTCCCAACCGNNNNGGCTCACAGATCGGCGAACAGGAACCCCATCCACAGCCCTCGGGCGAGCTCCTCGGGGCGTGAACGCAGGCCGTACCGCTCGAAATAGGTACAGATGTTTGCCACATCGCGCGACAGGAGCTCGGACGCGTTCGGGTTGGAGCGCGGGTCCACGGCCTGGGGGAGGTCGATGATCGTCGGCCGGCCCTCCCACCACAGCACGTTGAACGCGGAGAGGTCGGCGTGGACCACGTTGTGACGCAGCGCCAGCTCGACGTTCCACAACAACCGATCGAGGACGGGCTTCGCTTCGCTCGGACTCAAGGTCACTTGCCGTAGTTGCGGAGCGGCGGACGCTTCGTCGCCCACGTACTCCATCAGTAGCGCACCCTCGCTGGCCGCCACGGGGCGGGGCACGTCGGCCCCGGCCTCGTGGAGCGTTTGCAACGCCTCCCACTCGTGGAACGTCCACCAGGCTTCGTCGAAGGCCCGGCCGTGGCGGGTCTTCTTCGCCACGGCCCGCCGGTCGTGGCCGTTCAGGATGACCCGTCCCGCCTTGTACAGGTGATCGTTCCTGAAAGCACGGCGGTCTCGCGGCCGATACATCTTGAGGGCCAGCAGTTCGGCCCCCGTGGCCGGGTTGGCCCGGCACAGGATGACCTCGGCCTCCTTGCCGCTCTTCAGCGGCCGGACGAGATCGGTGACGTACCCTTCGGAGAAGAAATGGTCGAATGCCTCGTTCGCTGACAACGGTGCCTCCAGGTGTTCTGTGGATGGATACAGGTCGGATAAGAAAACG
>VAYC01000081.1:7778-8248 GCA_005885025.1 Actinomycetota bacterium
CCCCGAAGGGCGGCCGGCGTTCGGTCTGGAGGACCGGTGCCTAGCCCAACACCCTCGAGGGACGTGGCCGTGTTCTTGACGCCGAGACCTCGATCTGGGCCATGGTCACATCCCTCCTCTCAGGTGGGTCCGTATCCGCTGTCCGCTGAAGTATACGGCCCGCTCGCGGGGGTCGGGCCGTCCCCCGCGTATAGAGTGGCAGCGACATGACGTCGAAGGCTCCCAACCCGGAACGGCGCGAGGGCCGGCCGGACCCGCTGGACTTCCTCGATCTCGACGCCCAGCTGATCGACGAGGAACGCATGGTCCGCGACAACGTTCGGGACTGGGTCCAGGAACGGGTGCTCCCGGGGATCGAGGACTGGTTCGAGAAGAGCGAGTTCCCCCTGGACGTGGCACAGGAACTGGGCAAGATGGGCCTGCTCGGGATGCACCTGTCCGGATACGGGTGCGCCGGCACCAACGCCGTC
>VAYC01000081.1:8401-11776 GCA_005885025.1 Actinomycetota bacterium
CCCAAGATGGCCGCCGGGGAGGCAATCGGGTGCTTCGGGCTGAGCGAGCCGGACTTCGGATCCGACCCGGCGAACATGCGGACCCGCGCCCACAAGGAAGGCGCCGATTGGGTCCTGTCCGGAACGAAGATGTGGATCACCAACGGGGGGATCGCGGACGTCGCCGTCGTGTGGGCCCAGACCGATGAGGGCGTCCGCGGGTTCATCGTGCCAAGGGGAACGAGAGGATTCGCCGCGAAGGACATCGAGCGCAAGCTCTCCTTGCGTGCATCCGTCACCTCTGAGCTCGTGTTCGACGAGTGTCGCCTTCCGGCGGAGGCCATGCTTCCCGGCGTCCGGGGGATGCGTGGTCCCCTCTCGTGCCTGAACGAAGCGCGGTTCGGCATCACGTGGGGCGTCATGGGCGCGGCCCGCACCTGCTACAGCACCGCGCTCGACTACGCGAAGTCCCGGGTGCAGTTCGGCCAACCCATCGCCTCCTTCCAGCTGACCCAGGAGAAGCTCGTCGCCATGCTCGTCGAGCTGTCGAAGGGAACGCTCCTCGCCCTCCATCTGGGGCGGATGAAGGACGAGGGCCGCCTCGCCCACGAGCAGGTCAGTCTGGGGAAGCTCAACAACGTGCGGGAGGCACTCCGCATCGCCCGGGAGGCACGGTCCATCCTGGGCGCCAGCGGGATCACGCTCGAGTACCCGATCATCCGCCACATGAACAACCTCGAGTCGGTGTACACGTACGAGGGCACCAACGAGATTCACACGCTGATCCTGGGCCAGGCCATCACCGGCATCGAGGCCTTCGAGTGAGCCCCTTCCGAGCGTCGGCGGCCATCACGAAGGACTGGCGGCATTTCCGCCTGGAGGTCGACGAGCACCGGGTGGCTACCGTGACGTTCATCCGGCCGGAGAAGCTGAACGCGCTGACGTTCGAGATCTACGCCGACCTGCGGGACCTCCTGGCGGAGCTCCCCCACCGAGAGGATGTTCGCGCGCTCATCATCACCGGCACGGGACGCGGGTTCTGTTCTGGGGGCGACGTGCACGAGATCATCGGGAAGCTCCAGGAAGCGGGCCCCCGGGACCTCCTCGAGTTCAGCCGGATGACCGGCGCCGTGGTCCAGCGGATGCGGGAATGCCCGCTCCCGATCATCGCCGCGGTGAACGGGATCGCCGCCGGGGCCGGGGCAGTGATCGCGCTGGCGGCGGACTTTCGGCTGCTGGCCACGTCGGCCTCCTTCGCGTTCCTGTTCACGAAGGTCGGGCTGGCCGGGGCGGACATGGGCGCCGCGTACCTCCTCCCTCGGCTGGTGGGGCTGGGCCGGGCCACCGAGCTCCTGATGCTCGGCGAGACGATGGATGCCCAGCGCTCGTACCAGATCGGGCTGGCCAACGCGGTGCTCGACGACGGCGTCCTCGCCCCTCGAGCCCAGGATCTGGCGCGGAGGCTGGCCTCGGGGCCGGCCCTCGCCTTCGCCACCACCAAGATGCTGCTGGCCCGTGAGGTCGACATGGATCTGGCCGGGTCGCTCGAGCTGGAGGCCATGGCTCAGGCATTGCTGATGAAGAGCGAGGATCACGCGGAGTTCTACGAGGCGTTCAAGCTGGGGCGCGATCCGAATTGGAGTGGGCGATGAGCGAAGAGCCGGCCGAAGTCACGCAGCCGACGCAGCCGTCCCAGCCGCCACCGTCGACGCCTCACCTCATCCTCAACCCGGCATGGCTCCCTCCCGCCATCGGGTTCGCCCATGCGGTCATCCCCACGCCAGGGCTGATGGTCTTCCTGGGCGGCCAGGCCGGCCATCGGCCCGACGGGACGCTTTCTGGGGAGGGCCTCGTCGAGCAGTTCGACCAAGCGTGCGCCAACGTGGTCGAGGCGCTGGCCGCGGCCGGCGGGCAGCCGGGGGACCTCGTTTCCATGCAGGTATTCGTCACCGACGCCGAGGAGTACCGGTCCAACCTCGGCGACATCGGCGAGATCTACCGGCGCTACTTCGGACCGCACTACCCGGCGATGGCGCTCCTCCAGGTGGGCGGCCTGTTCGATCCGGGAGCCAAGGTCGAGCTGATGTGCGTGGCCGTCGTGCCGGCGCGCACGCCGGAAGGCTAGGGCGACAGCATCCGGACAACTGGTTGGGCTACTTCTTGCCTGAGCCGGCCGCGGGCTTCGAGCCAGCCCCTGGAGTCTTTGGGGGAGGCTTCAGCTCCGAGACGAGCTTCGACCCCGCCTCGTAGCCGCCGCGCCTCTTCATCGTTGATCTCGCGATCTTGGCGCCCATTCCTCGCCTCTCACGCGTCGATGAACTCAAGGTACTCGACCTCGTCCCACTTGATCAAGATACCCGACCCCCGCAACTTCGGATCTCCTTCATCGTCGAACAGGAACTCGCCGGTGTCCGGGTCGACTTCGACCGCCTCTACCAGGAAGAGATCCTGCGGTTCCGGATACCCGGAGGCGTAGGACTTCCAGCCATCTTCCTGGGCATAGGCACCGGCGAGCCAGGTCCCGCTCTTGAGCTTCAGCCGAATCCAGCCATCGGGCGGGGGCTTGAAGAGGTAGTCCCAGGCTCGCGGCGCCGGATCGGAACCCGTGAGCAGCCTCGCCCATCGGTCCCCTCGCAGGGTGCCGACGCCCACGAGTGAGCCGAGCGCCATCGGGATGGCCACGTACGTGAGGGGTGCCAGCCACAGCCAGAGGGGTAGGTGGCCGGAATCGACGCGGCCGGAGCGGACGAAGTCAAACCAGAGACGGTACGTCAGTGGCGCAAACAGGCTGTGCAAGATCGCCGAGACACCGACGAAACGAAGGACGCGATCCGACAGGCCGATCCCCCATGCGCCGACCAGGCGCTCGAAGGACCACACGTAGAGAGCACCCGGAAGCAGCGCCAGCGCAACGACCACGATCGCCTGAAAAGTGTCAGGCATCGCTCCGGGTCGGCTCGTGTGGCCTCCGCCGAGGGGCATGATCCATGCGAGTGATCCTAAGGATCCCCACCGACACGCTGGTTCGCCGAAATGAGTGGCCGGCCCGTCATTCGTATCCGCTGTACAGCTCGCGGGCGATGATCTCGCGTTGGATCTCGCTGGTGCCCTCGTAGATGCGGGGGGCGCGAACCTCCCTGTAGAGGTGCTCCAGCAGGTGACCCTGTTCCAGGGCGCCGGCTCCATGGATCTGGACCGCACCGTCCACGACGAACTGCGCGACCTCGGTGGCGAAAAGCTTGGCCATCGCCGAACGGCGGGTCACGTCCGGCATCCCGGCGTCGTACGCGGAGGCCGCCGCGTAGACCATGAGCCGGGCCGCCTCGGTCCGCGTGGCCATCTCGGCCACCAGGTGCGAGACGGCCTGGAAGTCCCGGATCGGCTTGCCGAACGCCT
>VAYC01000082.1 GCA_005885025.1 Actinomycetota bacterium
GGGAGACGTACCATGACCAAGCAATGCTCCGACAGGGCGTCACCCCGCGCGAGCTCGGGTTCGATCCCGCAGATCCTTCCTTCATCGCGACCCCCTATCCCGTGTACGCCGAGCTCCGCGAGCGGGCTCCGATCCTTTACGACGAACCCACCGACCACTGGCTCGTCTCCCGATACCAGGACGTGAACACGCTGCTTCGCGACCGGAGGTTCGGCCGCACGTACCATCATCTGGCCACCCCTGCCGAGATGGGCCGGCCGAACGAACCCGATTCGTACGGGGCGTTCTGGCACCTCATCCGCAGCGGGATCCTCGACATGGAGCCGCCGGACCACACTCGGGTGCGCAGGCTCGTGTCGAAGGCGTTCACGCCGCGGATGGTGGAGGGGCTGCGCGACCGCATCCAAGGCATCATGGACGGTCTGGCCGGCCGCTCCCCGTGGCGGTGATCGCAGAGATGCTGGGCGTGCCGGACGCCGACAGCCACCTGCTCCGTCCCTGGTCGGCCGAGATCTGCCTGATGTATGAGCTGAACCCATCGGAGGAGTACGCGCAACGAGCCGTCAAGGCCAGCGTCGAGTTCTCGGAATACCTGCGGACCTTGTCCCGCGAACGCCGGGCTCATCCGAGGAACGACCTGATCAGCGCGCTGGCGCAGGTCGTCGATGAGGGGCAGCGGCTGACGGAGGACGAGCTCATCGGGACCTGCGTGCTCGTGCTCAACGCCGGCCACGAGGCCACGGTGAACGTGACCGGCAACGGCTGGTGGGCCCTGTTCCGCACCCCCGACCAGCTGGCCTTGCTTCGAAGCGACCACTCACGCGTCCCTCGGGCCGTCGAGGAGCTCATGCGCTACGACACGCCCCTTCAGATGTTCGAACGGTGGGTCCTGGAGGACTGCGAGGTCGGCGGCGTCCGAGTGCCGAAGGGCTCGGAGCTGGGGCTGCTGTTCGGCTCCGCCAACCACGATCCCGCGGTCTTCGAAGAACCGGACCGACTGGACATCACGAGGGGTGACAACCCCCATCTCTCCTTCGGGGCTGGGATCCACTTCTGCTTGGGCGCGCCGCTGGCCAGGCTGGAGCTGGAGATCTCCTTCTCCACGCTGCTTCGCCGGTTCCCCCGGATGGAGTTGCTCGCCGAACCCGGGTGGAATCCCGCCTACATCATCCGTGGGCTCAGAGAGCTCAGGGTCAGGACCTGACAGCCAAGGACCCCGCCGACAGACCTTCCGGCGCCGGGGCGGACGGTCCCGAGGGGATGCCGGTCCTCAGCATCTTCCCCCACTGCCCTCGCTTGCTCCTGACCTGGAACATCGCGATGAAGCGTTCCCACGTGAGCACCTGGCGGTAACCAGCGAATTCCAGGAGTGCAGCGAGGAGCAAGATCAGTCGGTCCTGCAGCCGCGGGTACCTCGCGAGCAAGAGTGTCTCGATCCCCACCGCCATCTGAGAGAGAAGCATCCCGTACAGGATCGACAGGATCATGAAGAGCAGGGCGAACGGTACGAACAGGACGTGGAGGAAGTAGCTGACGACCAGCATGACGTACCCGAGGACCTCGACCACGGGGCCGAGCGCCTCGAAGAGCAAGAAGTAGGGGACCGCCAGGAACCCCAGGCGCCCGTACCTGGGATTGCACAGCATGTCGCGGTGCCGCCACAGCGTCTCCCACAGCCCGCGATGCCACCGGTTGCGTTGCCGGCGGAGGGTCCTCATGTTCGAGGGGACCTCGGTCCAGCAGATCGGATCGGGCGTGAAGAGGATGCGGTACGGACGACCGGTTCTCCGGTGGTGCTTGTGCATCCGGACCACCAGCTCCATGTCCTCTGAGACCGTCTCGGTCCAGAAACCGCCCACGTCCATCACCGCCGCTCGTCGGAACAGTCCGAACGCTCCCGAGATGATGAGCAGCGCATCGAAGTGGCTCCAGCCGGCCCGGCCGGTGAAGAAGCCGCGGGCGTACTCCAGGATCTGGAACCGCTCGACCCAGTGCTTCGGCATGCGCAGGCCGGTCACCCGCCCCTCGACCATGATCGCGCCGTTGATCGGCCTGATCGTTCCGCCGACCGCCATAACACTTTCGTCTTCCAAGAAGAGGCGAGAGGCTCGCAGGATGGCCTCCGCGTCCAGAACCGAGTCCGCATCCACCGCGGCGACCAGAGGAAAACGGGCGTGGTTGAGCGCCGCGTTCAGCGCGTCCGCCCGGCCACCGCGCTCCTTCTCGACCACGACCAGGTTGGGGTGGCGGAGGGAACGGAAGCTTCGAAGGATCGGGGCAGTGTCCAGGACCCGTTGGTAGATGCGAGGCTGCTCGACGAGGGCGAACGCCTCGATCAACAGGTCCACCGTCCGATCGTCCGACCCATCCGAGACCACGATGACCTCGAACTCCGAGTAGTGCAGGGCCAGGAAGGAACCGACGCTGGCCACGATGCTGCCCTCTTCGTTGTAGGCCGGAACGAGGATCGACACTGGCATGTCCAGGTCTCGTTCCAGGAGATCCTTGAGCGCGAGCTGCGACAGCTCTCGCGCATATCCCCTCACCGAACGGAGCCCGAGGTATCCGAACAGCGCATACAGGAGGTTGAGGATGGCGAAGTAAGCGAGTATCAGGAACTGGAACACGATAGAGACAGAGGTCCAGCCGCTCATGCTGTCCCCCGCAGCCCGGGAATCTCCCGCGGGATGACCAGCCCGGAATCCAGGAGGACTTGGGCCGCCATCTCCCTGGCGAACCGGTCTGGATGGAATCTTGCCGCCCTGGTCAGGGCGGAGATTCCTTGTCTGCCCAGATGCAGCAAGGACTCGGCCGAGGCCCTCCGGACCCACCAGCTGAGGTCACCGAGCGATTCGTACAGCGCGACCTTGGCGTCGCTCGCCGCAACGAACGCCGCGGCCCGGGCGGCTTGCACCCGAACGAACTCGGTATCGTCCGTCAGCGCGATGAGGACGGCGCCGCGCGCCCGCACGGGAACCCGTCCCAGCCGCCCCAGGGCCCGCAGGGCCGCCGATCGGACTTCCCGATCCCGATGGGTGACGCGGGTTCCCGCCTCGTAGGCGAGCTCAACGAGCCGGAGTCGGCCAACCGAATCCAGGGCGGCCCGAAGGAGGAACGGCGGCGTGTCCGGCCGCATCAGCAATCGAGTGAGCGCGGCCGGCGCAGATCCCTCCAGCAGGACGAGCATCTCACCTGCCGCTCCTACGGGCAGCTCACAGGTGATCATCGCTTCGGTGAACGAGCGGACGGCCTCGTCGAGGCCGGGCCCCGACAAGGAAGCGACGGTACGCGCGGCGGCCCGAGCGGCCATGAGGCGCAGCACGGGACGAGGGGAAGCCATGACTCGGATCGCCGGACCAAGGGTGGAAGGGAGCCGGGCCCGGGCGAGGCCCTCGAGGGCATCCATCCGGACGGTGAGGCGAGAGGACCCCAGGCGACGGATGAGTGATGCCGCCACGCCGCTGCGCTCGAGGCCTTCGGCCAACCGGTCGCTCTCCTCCCCCTCCAAGAGGTCGCGCAGGCTCAGCCCTGCTTCCTCCGCCTCCGGGCGAAGCGGGGGCTCAGGTAGCGGCCCTTCTTCGTAGATGGCTCGAATCCATTGCTCGGTCCAGCTGGACACTCGATCGGCGACCTGCCGTTCCCGGACGGCGCTCATGATGTGGTAGGCGAGCACGTAGCTGGTGAGCATGACGAGGGCCATGCCTGTAAGGACGACCGCCCCGACGAGCACCGCCTCCACTTCGCTGTACGGAGCCTGCCCCGACAGCCGGCGAGAGAAGGCCACGGTGAGGAAACCGAGGCCGAAGACCTCGATGCAAAGGACGCCGAACACGAGCACCGTGTAGGAGACGTCCCCGTATCGGCGCCACACGGGGACCTCACCCGGTCAAGCGCGCGACTTCGGCGAGGAGCTTCTGGAGGCTGAACGGCTTGGTGAAATATCCGGTGGCCCCGGCGGCCTCGGCGCGCGCCAGGAAATCTTCCTGGCGATGGCCTGTGACCACGAGCACAGGAATCGCCGACCCCAGGTCCCCGCGGAGGTACCTCAGAAGATCGAGTCCGCTTCCATCCGGCATGAACACGTCCAGGATCAGCAGGTCGTGGCCACCTGCTCGGACGGCTTGTCTGCCCGAGGAGACATCTCGCGCCACTTCGACCCGATGTCCATCCCGCGCCAACGCCAACTCGAGGAGCTTGGCCGCAGCCGGGTCGTCGTCGATCACCAATATCGAGCCCATAGACAGTCCGTTCGATGATCGGCAAGAGAAACAAGCGCTTGAGCAGGGCCTAGAGAGGTTGGGGGTCCCCCCACCTGCAACCCTGCCCTGTCCTCCGTTCTTATGCCGACGCGCCCGAGTACCGGTGAAGGCCCACCGTCCACAGCCACCTGGCGAGCGCGAGGATCACGACGGTGAAGATGGCCGCGGCGAGAAGGGAACTGGCGCCCAGCCGCGACGTGACGGCGCGGGCGGGGACGGTGATCGCGAAGGCCAGCGGGACCAGGAAGGTCAGCCCTATGCGGAGCCACCCGGGATAGATCCCCACCGGCCACCGGCCAGCTTGGTACACGCCTTCGAACAACTCGACCGTCTCCCAGATCCTGACCACCCAGAACGCCAGGCATGCCAGGGCGAGCCAGAAGCTGTAGATGATCAGGCCCCCGAGCACCAGGGCGACGGCGAAGGCGAAGGCGTCCCAGAAACCGACTCCTCGCTGGAGCTGGACGACCGCTACCGCCAGCAGGATCGCCCCGATGAGCACGTCCACGACCTTCCAGATGCGGACTTCACGCACGCTCACCAGGACTTGCGCGTCTTCCGGCTTCGTGAGCGCGTAATCCAGGGTTCCCTGCCGGACATCCTCCATGAGGCGGCTCATGTTCGGCTGGATGCTCACTCCGATGAGGCCACCCATGAGGATGTGTACCCCCATGACCGCCAACAGTTCGGGACGGGTCCAGCCTCTCAGTGCGGTGGTGTGGCTGAAGACCAGGCCAAGGACCGCCAGGCCCACCCCCAATGCAAGGAAGGAATGAAAGATCTGAAGGACGAAGTTGACTCGGTACTGCAGCTCGTTCATCGCCCCAACTCGGAAAAACAGCCACGCGAGACGGGCAACCCGAACCGGCTCCGGACGTGGTCGGTCCATCACCCCCCCACCGCCGAGTAGCGCCGCACCCCAGCCCGCCAGACGACCTTGACCGCGAGAGCTCCGACCACGATCCACAGCGCTTGCATGGCCAAACCGCTCAGCAGCTGCGCGGTGGAGAGCTGCCCCACGAGCGCTTCGATCGGGTAACCGAATGTCCACTTGAACGGCAAGAAGTCCGCCACGCTCTGGACCCAAGGCGGCATCAGGGTCAGAGGGACGAGCCGCCCGGAGAGCAGCATCTCGGCGATGTACCAGGTCTCGGCGATCGCGCCGATCATCGTCGTCCAGAAGGTGATCATCCCCATCACCCACTGATTCAGGGAGCGGATCAGGTACGCGCCCCAGATGGCGATGCCGAACACGACGATGTCGAGGGCGGTCGGATGAAGGGCTGGATGAAAGACGAGGATTAGGATGGCGCCAACCGGCAGCCACAGGACGATCCCGACGAGCTTGCCACCGGCGAACTCTCCGAGGTCGTAGTGGATCGGGTGCAGCGGCCTGAGGAGCTGTGCCGACAGCTGGCCCTCGCGGATGCGCCACTCCCATCCGAGTGGGGTGAACACGATGTTCATGTTCCGAACCAGCGTCCATACGATGTAGTAGGCGGCGAAGTCTCCGGGGGTGAAGCCGCCGACCGACCCTCCCTGGGCTCGCGCGACGGTTGACCACACGACCAGATAGATGACCGGCTCCGCGACCATCCCGACCATCCAGAAGTACACCGCCAGGCGGTATTGGAACTGCTCGATGGCCGAGTACTTGATGAGCGCGGCGTAGATGTCCACCATCGAGCGCACCCTCCCCACTTCCGGGAGGGCCAGGGATGAGGTGGGACCGGCGCCCGGAGCCGCTTCCACGCTCAATCAACCTGCTCCGTGGCGAACACCTTCTCGATGACGTCTTCGATCGGAGGATCCTCGATGGTCAGGTCCGCCACGGCGACCTCGGCCAGGAGCCGCGCGGCAACTCGAGGCGCGTCGACCCTTGGTACCCGCAAGGTCACGTGGTCGCCGTCCCGATGGATCACTTCCCCGTAGGACCCGAGCTCGACTGACCCGTCGTGGAGGCTGAGCCCGATGGTCTTGTACGCGGCGAACTGCGATCCGAGGCCCGCCAGAGGTCCGTCGTAGAGGAGTTTCCCGTGATGGATCACGATCACCCGCCGGCAGAGGGCTTGGACGTCGGCCATGTAGTGGCTGGTAAGGAGGACCGTGGCGCCGAAGCGGCGGTTGTATTCCGCGACGAACTGCCGGATCCGCCTCTGCATGGTCACGTCGAGCCCGATCGTGGGCTCGTCGAGGAACAGCACCTTGGGGCGGTGCAGGAGGGCCCCGGCGACCTCCATCTTCATCCGCTCACCGAGGGAGAGGTTCCGGATGGGCTTCCTCACGAGGTCCTGCAGGTCGAGCAACTCGATGAACTCGTCCCGGGTCTGCCGGAAGTCTTCCGGAGGGATCCGATAGATGGCCCGCATGAGGTCGAACGAGTCCAGGGCGGGGATGTCCCACTGCAGCTGGTTGCGGTTCCCCATGATCAGTGTGATCTGCCGCAGGTAGCTCTTCTCCCGCCGCCATGGGACATGACCGAGGACCGAGGCGGTACCCGACGTCGGGTAGAGGAGGCCGGACAGCATCTTCAGGGTGGTGGTCTTGCCTGCCCCGTTCGGCCCGAGGAAACCCACGACCTCGCCCGCACCGACCTCGAACGTGATCTCGTCGACGGCTCGGACTTCTCGATGGCGGCGGCGCACCAGACTGCGAGCTGCGGCCCGCAGACCGGGCTCGCGCTCCGGGACGCGGAAGGTCTTGCCGAGGTCACCGACCCGGATGACCGGCGTCGAGCGCTGCATCTGGCCTAGGTATGCCTCCAAGCGGATACGGACGAAGGCTCAGAGTACACCGGGGACCGTCAAGCTCCACCGCGCGCCGGACGACAACTGAACGGCATCCGCGTTTCGATGCCGGGGGTCTCGTGTTACAAGCCATTCGGGGTTGGGCGGTCGCGGATCTCCGCGCGTGGCCGAGAGAGCACCGGAAGGTCCGCCTGGTCCTCGTTCTGGGTGGACTGGAAGCCGCCTCTTTCGGGTGGGTCGCCGTCGCCCTGCTCGGCGTCCCGGCAAACGTGCCGAGCACGAAGGTTCGACTGGAGGCCGGGTCGTCGCTCTGGTTCGCGCTTGGACTCCTGGTCGTGCTGCTGCTCTCGGGGGCCCCGCTCGTGTTCTACGTGCGATACGTCCGTACCCTTCCGGCCTCGCTGGTCACCGGCATCGCGCTGATCGCCCTCACCGTCTACGCCTTCGGATTCATGGTGACGAGCACCTCGGACACGGCTGGCTTGGCCATCCTCGGTCCGTTCTTCCTCAACTACTTCGTCTTCGCAGGAGGCGTGGGGCTCGATCGCCTGTTGCGGAGGTTCGACGGAGCGAGGACGCCCATCTTCTGAGGTCGCCGCGCCCCCTCTTGGTACGCTGCCGGCCGTGAGCGAGGAAAGACCTCCCCGAAGGCTCAGCAGGCGCTCCTTCATCTTGACTCTCGGCGCGGTCGCTGTGGCAGGCGCTGGGACGCTGGCCAGGGCGTTGACTCGGGAGCCGGTCGACGGGACGGGAACGCTGGCCACCCTCTCGCCTCGCCCCTCTCTGACGGCAGCCCGCTCTTCTCCCTCGCCGTCGCCTACCCCGACTCCGACCAGAGCGAAGCAGGCCCTGTTGATCCACGGCGCCGGGGACACGAACCTCGACCCGGGATACATCCCCGCTTTCCGAGCTCACGGCTACGAGCACGCTTGGTCGGGCCTCGGCGGTCTGTTCGAACGCGACGACCTTTCGCTCGTGAACTGCGAATGCCCGGTGTCGAATCTGGGGACCAGGTACCCCGGGAAGCAGTTCAGCTTCAGAGGAGACCCCAAGGCCCTGCCGGCCATGAAGGCAGCCGGGGTGGACGTGGCGAACCTCGGGAACAACCACGCCTACGACTACGGTCCGGCGGCGCTCCTCGACACCAGGAAGAACCTGCTCAAGCACGGCATCGCCCCCGTCGGCGCGGGGAAGGACCCTGCTGAGGCGAACAAGGCCGCCATGTTCGACATGAAAGGGTGGACGATCGCCGTGGTGGGGTTCGACAAGGTGGTCGACCCGGATCCCCAGGCCGTCGCCGCTCCGGGGCACCCCGGAACCGCCGGCGGACACAATTACGACGCCATGGTGAAGACCGTGAAGGCCGCGAAGAAGGATGCCGATCTCCTCATCGTAGCGATCCACTGGGGTGTGGAGCTCGACACCCAGCCCCGTGACGCCGACGTCGCCCTGGGCCACCGGTTCATCGACGCGGGCGCCGATATCGTCCTGGGCAGCCACTCTCACCGCCTCCAGCCCATGGGTGTCTACAAGGGGCGTCCGATCTTCTATAGCCTCGGGAACTTCGTGTGGCCGAACTTCTCCACGGCCGGAGCAACCACGGCCGTAGCCGAGATCAAGATCACCGCGCAGGGGAAGTTCGTCCCGCGGCTCATCCCCGCACTGATCACTTCCCCGGGCCATCCCGTCCTGCAGGGCTGAAACCCCCGGTCTGGCCTGGTGCGCACTCGGCCGCGCGCTCGAGGAGCAGCTCGCGTTGGCGTGCGTTTCGCGTGAGCGACGCAGCACGCTCGAACTCGTCATGGGCCTCTTCGAGGCGGCCGAGCTTTGCGAGGAGATCACCCCGCACGCTTGGCAGCAGGGGGTACGCCTCGAGCGACGGCTCCGAGGTCAGCGCATCGACGAGCTCGAGCCCCGCTGCCGGACCGTAGGCCATCGCGATCGCCACCGCACGGTTCAGCTCCACCACTGGTGATGGCGCGATCTCGGCGAGCGCATCGTAGAGGGCCGCGATGCGTTGCCAGTCCGTCTCCGCCGCGGTACGTGCTCGGGCGTGACATGCGGCGATCGCGGCCTGCAACGCGTACGGGCCGAGCGCACCCCCGAGCTCCTCGGCTCGACGGAGCGCCGCGAGCCCCCGCCGGATCAGGAGCTGATCCCAGCGCGACCGGTCCTGATCCAGCAACAGGATGTGTTCACCTCCCGGGCCGATCCGCGACCTCAAACGCGACGCCTGGATCTCCATGAGCGCGACGAGGCCGTGGACCTCCGGCTCCCTCGGAGCCAGCTCCGCTAGGACGCGGCCGAGACGGAGCGCGTCCTCGCAGAGGCCCGGCCGCACCCAGTCGTCGCCGGCGGTGGCCGAGTAGCCCTCGTTGAACACGAGGTAGATCACCTCGAGCACCGACGAGAGCCGGGCGGCGCGATCGGCGCCGCTCGGGACCTCGAAAGGGACGTGCGCCTCGGCGAGGGTCCGCTTGGCTCGAACGATCCGTTGCGCCACCGTCGGCTCCGGGACCAGGAACGCGCGGGCGATCTCCTCGATGGTGAGGCCCCCGAGCAGGCGGAGCGTCAGCGCGATGCGCGCTTCCTTGGACAAGATCGGATGGCACGCGATGAACATCAGGCGCAGGAGGTCGTCGCCGAAGTCATCGTCGACCTTGCCGTCCGGATCCGGCACGGGCTCCTCCTGTTGGGTTTCGAGCTCCCGCCCGAGCTCACGGTGTTTGCGATCGGCCACCGCGCGCCGGCGGAAATGGTCGAACGCGCGACGCTTCCCGATGGCCATGAGCCAGGCACCCGGGTTGTCCGGGACGCCTGACTCGGGCCACTGCTGGAGGGCGGCGACCAGCGCGTCCTGCGCGAAGTCTTCGGCGAGACCGACGTCGCGCACCGTCCGCGCCAGACCGGCGATCAGCCTGGGTGACTCGATCCGCCAGACCGCCTCGATCGCGGGGCGAGGGTCGGGCGTCGTCACGCCTTCCGCTTGGCGAGCTCCTCCCCGAGCTCGCGGTGCCGCTCGACCGCCGGACCTTCTCCGAATTCGTCCAGCTCGAAGAAGGGCCGGATCTCGATGTCACCCTCGTCGCCGAACTCACCGGGGACGAAGGGGACGCGCTTGGCCCACTCGATGGCCTCTTCCTTGGACTTCACGTCGATGATCCAGTATCCAGCGAGGAGCTCCTTCGATTCGGCGAACGGCCCGTCGATCACGGTCCTCTTCCCTTTGGAGATCCTGACGCGGGCGCCCTCGGAGCTCGGCTTGAGGCCGGAGAGGTCGAGCAGCACCCCGGCTTTCATGAGTTCCTCGTTGTACTTGGCCATCGCGGCCAGGATCTCCTCGCTCGGCATGGCGCCCGGGGGTGGATCCCCCTTGACCATCATCATGAATCGCATGGTGTGCCTCCTTCCTGTCGAGAGCCGGGCCCCGGCTCTTACCTGCCGGGTGTAAACC
>VAYC01000083.1 GCA_005885025.1 Actinomycetota bacterium
CGGGTCCGCGTGCTCGGAGTAAACGGCGACCAGAGCATGGCCCGACTCGTGCACCGCCACCGCTCGCTGCTCGGCAGGCATCAGCGCATTCGCTGCGTCGCGCCGTCCCAACAGCACGCGGTCCCGCGCCTCCCAGAAGTCGTCGGTGGTGACCTTGTCCCGCCCGGCCCGGAGGGCGACGATCGCCGCCTCGTTCGTCAGGTTGGCTAGGTCAGCTCCGGAGAAGCCGGGGGTGCCTCGGGCGACGGCGTCCAGGTCGACGTCAGGCTCCAGCTGCTTCCCCTTCACGTGGATAGCCAGGATGGCCGCCCGCTCTCGCAGGTTCGGCAGGGGGATCTCCACCTGGCGGTCGAACCGGCCAGGGCGAAGCAGCGCGGGATCCAGGATCTCGGGGCGGTTCGTGGCCGCGATGACCACCACGCCGATGGCGGGATCGAACCCGTCCATCTCGGCCAGGAGCTGATTGAGCGTCTGCTCGCGCTCGTCGTTGGACACGAGGCTTCCGCCGCGGCGTTGCCCGATGGCGTCGATCTCGTCGATGAAAATGATGGAGGGAGCGCGCTTACGGGCACTGGCGAACAGATCACGCACCCGCGAGGCGCCCAGCCCCACGAACAGCTCGACGAAGCTCGAGCCAGTGACGGAGAAGAATGGGACTCCGGCCTGGCCGGCCACCGCCCGGGCCATGAGGGTCTTACCGGTGCCGGGCGGGCCGACCATCAGCACTCCTCGTGGACCCACGGCCCCGACGCGTCGGTAGCGATCGGGATTCTGGAGGAAGTCGACCACCTCCGAGACCTCCCGCTTGGCGCCGTCGTAGCCGGCGATGTCCGCGAAGGTGGTGGAAGGTCGCTCCTCGTCGTAGAGCTTGGCCCGCGATCCGGTGATCCCGGAAAGGCCGGGGATCCCGCCTCCCAGCTGGCGCCCCGCTCGCCGCCCCATGTACCAGAAGACGCCGAACAGCAACAGGAACGGTAGAAGGCTGACAACGATGCTGGCGAGTAGGTTCGACGATGCCTTCTTGCCCACGATCTGGACGTCGTGTTCTTGGAGCTGCTGCGTGAGGTTGGTGTCCTGCAGGGCCACGGGGATCTGCGTGGTGTAGTCGGCCCCGTTCGAGAGAGTGCCCGAAACCGCCCCGTTAGGGTCGATGGTCGCCGACTTGACCTGGTTGGCGGCGACCTTGTTCACGAACTGCGTGTAGCTGAGCTCGGTCGACCCGGCCCTGCCGAGGGGCAAGAAGAACAGGAGAAGCGTGGCCGTCAGGCCGATGTAGAGGAGCCAGTTTCGCCACATGGGAGGGGGCGAGGGAGCGGGGCCATGCCTCTTCTCGCCGGCTAAGGGGTCACGCGACTTGGCCGGGGTCGTCTGATGCACGATCCGTCGGATCATCGGGTCTCCTCCCTCGCTCGCCCTCTCATCCTGTCCCAGGATGGCGGACACGTCGACTCAGGCTTCTAGCCTCTCTCCGGCCTCGGTGCTTCGAGCGCCTTCCGCTCCCAGCCTGCCAGGTCGGCCCCGGCCTCGTAGGTGCTCTCGAAGAACGCCAGAAGCTCTGTGGCGGGGAACAGCGCGGTCCGGACGTTGTCATACGGGAGGACGAACTCTCCGATCTCATCGCTCCACGACGCCGATCGTGGGAGGATCTCCGCTCGTTCCAGCCCCTCGGGCTTGGGATACGCGTAGGCGAAGAAGGCCGGGTGCGGGAACCGCTCGTCGCCGGGCCAGAACCCCGCGCAGATCTGTTCGGCGTCGGCGGAGCGCCGGTAGATGATCCCCGATCCAAGAGGCGGCTCGGCGGGGCGCCCCGAATAGCGGGCATACGCAAGATCGAAGGTTCCCCAGAAGAAGTTCACCTGCGAGGATCTGCCCAGAAACGATCCCCGGTGGCCGCGAAGGACGCTGTCGACCTGGACGAGAGCCCGCCAGAAGCGACCGACCGCGCCGGGATCGTACGTGGCATGGACGGTGTCATCCGGGAAGGGAATCGGGTCGGGGACCTCCGACGGCACGATCGAGATGTGGACGTCGACGCCCAGGGACCGAAGAGCCTCCATGACCACTGCGTAGAAGTCGGCGACCGTTCGGGGCACCAGGGCGACGCGATGCGCTCCTCCGTCGCTCGTGGCGATCGACAGGGCATGATCGATGAGATCGAAGTCCACCTGGAAGACGCGGTCCTCGAACGGCACGGGACCCGTGGTGAGCCCTCGAGCGGTGACGTACAGCGCGATGTGGGCCCACTGAGGCTCCGGGGGCGACAGGGCGAGCCGGAGCTTGCCGATAACCTGCGTGTACATGTGAAGGGTGTCCCTCGTGTCCCTCCAGGCCTCGTACGGGATGTCGGGCCAGGCACCGGAAGCCCTCACGCCGGCTCCATCCAGAGCTCGTCGACGTAACACCAGAGCCAGTCCTCGCCCTCCTCGTCAGACTGGATCAGCGGGTGATCGCTGGCGTGGAAGTGCTTCGTGGCGTGCCGGTTCTTCGACTGATCGCAACAGCCCACGTGACCGCAGCTCAGGCACAGGCGGAGGTGCACCCAGCTGTCGCCTGTCTTCATGCACTCCTCGCATCCAACCGTGTTCGGGGTCACCTGTCGGATCTGATCCAGGTGCGTACATGTAGCCGACATCTGCTCAGGCCTCCTCGGATGATTCGTCTGAGGGCTCTCCGTCGTCGTCTGGGTGGTCGGCGGCCCCCGGGGCATTGTCGCGGACGCTCATGGCCGCCTCCTCGGGCGCGACGAAGTGGTCGTGCTCGACCGAAGCCTGGCCGACCATCTCCTTCTCCTCGTCTGGGGCATCGAAGTCTTCTATGGCGAGTTGTCGATCGAGGGGAGCCTTGTCCGGCCGTTCCTCCCGCAGCCTCTGCTCGAGCGGCTCCCCCTCCTCCTGTTCCTCCGCCGTGGTGCCAAAAGATTCAGTGGCAAACGGGTGGTCGGCCTGCTCGATCATCGCCTCCAGTTCTTCTCCGGGGTCCTCTTCAAGGTCTTCGGTGCCGTCGACGTCCCCGGCCGGCGGTTGGGAATCGTCCGAAGCAGTCATCGTGAAGCCCTCCTCTCACGGAAGCGTGCACTGGTTCCGTGCAGCTTTCTCTCCTCCCAGGATATGAGCCTCTGGCGGAAAGCGGCCGGTTTCTGCCCCGGACTGGCACCTTGAGGGGGCGCCGGAGGCGGTGAGCTTGACCCACGCCGCAGCAGGCCGGGCGGACTCAAGGCAAAATCGCGGGTGGAGCCCGGCCCACGGAAACGGTCCCTGGACGGCAGACGAAATGAGCGAACCACCGCGACCTCGAGTGGACACACCACCCGCCAGACCTCCGGTCGCGGTCCGCCATTCGCTCGCCGCCCTCCGAGCCGGCGAGGGCCGCGGTAGCCAGCGCAGCATCGCGGTCGCGCTGCTGGCCAACCTTGTCGTGGGCGCAGCGAAGCTCGTCGCCGGCTTGACGACCGGGTCCGCCGCGCTCCTCGCGGAAGCCGGCCACTCGGCCGCCGACTCGGTCAACGAGATGCTGCTGGGGCTTTCCCTGCGCCATGCGCGGCGTCCTGCGGATCCCCTGCACCCCCTCGGCCACGAGGGCGCACGGTTTCTGTGGGCGTTCCTCGCCGCGATCTCCTCATTCCTGATCGGCGGCTGTCTGTCGATCGCACTCGCTGTTCGCGAGCTTCTCGCCGGCGCAAGGGTGGACCGATATCCCGTTGCCTGGATCGTGCTCGCGGTTGCATTCGGCGCCGAGGGAATCTCGCTCCTCCAAAGCCTCGCTCTGACGCGACGGGAGGCCGCTTTATGGGGCGAATCGACCCTGTCCTTCCTCCGGCACACGAGCGAGCCGACCCTTCGGGCGATCGTCGTTGAGGACACCGCCGCACTGATTGGTCTCATCCTGGCCGGAGGCGGGCTCTTGCTGCATCAGTTCGCCGGGCTGGCGAGGGCGGACGCGATCGCTGCCTTGCTGATCGGTATCCTCCTTGCCGCGACCGCCTTTGGTCTGGCCCGCCCACTCGCTGACCTGCTGATCGGTCGATCGATGCTGCCTGCCCGGCTCGAGAGGGTCTACGCGATCCTCGAGCAGTCGCCAAGCATCGACGAGATTCTGAGCGTGCAAGCCGTCTACGGGGCGCCGCAGGAGGTGATCGTGGGGGCGAAGGTGCACCCTGCACCGGGACAGACGGCCGACGATCTGGCGATCGCACTCGATGGTATCGACCACGCCCTGCGACAAGAGCTACCCGAGGTCGCCGAGGTCTTCATCGACCTGACGTCACACCGGGCAGGCTCGGGCGAGGACGAACGAGGTCCCTCCGACCAAACCGAAGATCAGGGGTTCTACGATGAGTCAACCGAGGAAGACTGAGCAAGGGGAAGGAGAGTGCCTCATGAGCAGAACCCAGTGGGAAGCCGTACTCACCATGCCGGTCACCGAAGAACGGGACCACATCCAGGGACCTACGGATGCGCCGGTGACGCTCGTCCAGTACGGCGATTACGAATGTCCCTACTGCGGTGCCGCATATCCGATCATCAAGGAGGTACAGGCTCGGATGAGTGAGAGGCTCCGCTTCGTTTTCCGAAATTTCCCGATCACGACCTCACACCCCCACGCCCAGCAGGCCGCCGAGGCCGCCGAGGCTGCGGCCAACCAGGGCAGCTTCTGGCAGATGCACGACCTTCTCTATGAGAACCAGAAGCGCCTCCGCGACCACGACCTCCACGCGTACGCCGAGCAGCTCGGGCTCGACGTCGAGCTGTTCGACAAGGAACTGGCCGAGCACGTCCACGCGGAGCGGGTCCACGAGGACTTCATGAGCGGCGTGCGGAGCGGCGTGAACGGCACGCCCACCTTCTACATCAACGGTGTTAGGCACGACGACTCGTACGAGATCGAGACCCTGCTCGCCGCCCTCGAGCGAGCCGGCGCCTCGTAACGGTGAACAGACACCGACGCGCAATCGACGTTGCGTTTCGAGCGCAGCAGCTCGTTCGCGGTAGGGTCTCCTCAGCGTCGAGCGGAGGAGTCGGGCGCGATGCAGGCGATACGGATGCTGGCGAGCGTCGTCGGGGTGGTGCTCCTCATCGGCACGTCGATCAGCGTCCTGAAGACCCTGGTCATGCCGGGGGGACGGATCGGGCACCTGTACAAGACGGTCGGCCTGGTGGTGGACCGCGCGTTCCGGCTGGCCGTTGACCGCGTGCCGGGCTACGAGCGCCGGGACCGCGTGCTCGCCTTCCAGGCACCAGTCGTGCTGGCCGGCCTGCTGATCTCCTGGCTCGTCGCATATCTCATCGGCTTCGGACTGGTGCTCTGGCCCGTGGTTGGGGACCTCGCCGCCGCGCTGAGGGAGTCCGGCTCCTCGCTGTTCACGCTGGGATTCGCCTCGACGAACCGCGGCGGGCCCACGGCGATCGACTTCTTGGCCGGCGCCGACGGGCTGATCGTGGTGGCGCTGCAGATCGCCTACCTCCCTACCCTGTACGGCGCGTTCAATCGTCGGGAGACCGAGGTCACGCTGATGGCCGTGAGGGCGGGACAGCCGGCCTGGGGGCCGGAGCTCTTGGCCCGCAGCCGCTTCACGATCACCACGGAGGACCTTCCCAACTTCTACCGCCAATGGGAGCGGTGGGCGGCCGACGTTGCGGAGAGCCACTCGAGCTATCCAATCCTCCTGCGGTTCCGATCCACGCACCCCATGGCGTCGTGGTTGATCGCGCTGCTCGCCGTCTTGGACTCCGCGGCGCTGTTCTCCGCGGTGGCCCCCGACGAGCTGCCGGTCCAAGGCCGGCTGTGCCTGGCGATGGGATCTCGCTGCCTCCGCCAGCTCGCCGACGCGGTCGGGATCCCCTACGACCCGGACCCACGGCCGGATGCTGGAATAGCCCTCACCCGCCAGGAATTCGACCAGGGCATCGAACGCCTGCAATCGGTTGGCTTCCACATGCAGCGCACTCCGGACGAGGCCTGGCCCCACTTCCAGGGGTGGCGCGTGAACTATGAGCCGATCGCCTATGAGCTGGCGTACCGCCTCGACGTGGTGCCGGCGGCGTGGTCGGGGCCACGGCGTTCGGGCGAACCGCCCATGGCCCCGAAGCTGGTCATCAACCGCACGCCCGACCGCCCCGAGGGCGCACCCCCGCCCACGCGCGGCAAGGCCGACGCCGCCATGGGAGGAGGTAGCTCATCGTGACGAGCGGCAACGGGATCTGACCAGTAGGAAAGAGGGTGTGGTGGAAGGTGACCGATTCGCAGAGCTCAAGGCAAAGGCGGCAACCGAGGGACTAACGGACGCAGAGGGACTAACGGACGCAGAAGCTGCCGAACTGGGCCGACTGTACGCGGAGAAAGGTGGGGAACCCTACCAAGACGCCGGCTCTGCCAGAGATGGCGATGCCGCGGCGGAGGACCAGGAGAGCCAGGAGCGGCGGGAGCGAGACGCCGCCGCCGAGGCCGAAGCTGCGCAGGAACGAGACCGATCACAGGCCATCCCTCCCGGCGAGGCGAGTGAGCCCGACTACCGGTAGCTTCGACCCGTGAAGATCGATCGTTGAGGGCGCCGAAGCGTCCCGAGCACGCGGAAGAAGAAGCACCTCATGCTCCGGCCGCGTGGAAGAGGTTGCCGATCAGGAAGCCGACCCCGGCCGCGCCCAGGCCTATCACCAGCATCTTCAGCCCACTCTTCCGCCAGTCCCCGACGAGCGTTACGGCGGAATAGACGCCCACTCCGAACAGGACCAGAGCGCTCAGCACGATCGCCAGGACCAGCGCTGGCGTCCGAGCAAGCCACACGAACGGAAGGAGCGGGATCAGGTGACCGATGAGGGTCGCCACGGTGATCACGAACGCGCTGCGGAGGATGGCCGACGTCTCGACGGGCCAGCTGTCGCGGTTGGCCGTGATGGTGTCGACCACGCGCTCGAGCAGCTCCCCCGAGAAGCCCTTGGTCGCGTAGATCGCACGGATCTCCTGGCGTTCCGCCTCGGGCACGGCATCGATCTCCGCTGCCTCTCGTGCTCGTTCGGCCTGGTAGTAGTCACGTTGGGACACGGAGGACGTGTACCCCACCGCCCCCATGGAGATCGACTCGGTAATGGCTGCGGCAAAACCGGCCGCGATGAGGACGGTGTTCGAGCCCCCGCCGGCGATCACCCCGAGGATGATGCCGAGGATGTTGACCAGCCCATCCTGGCCACCGAGGATGACGTCACGCAGCCAGTTCGTCTGACGATGGCGCTCGCGATGGCGCGACGAGGTCGCCACCGCGGTAGCGAGCGTGGCCCGAACGGTACGCCCCAATCGCGTTTCAGCACGTTTCCGGCGGTCCGGATCGGCGTTCATCGCTCACCTTCCTTCCCTGGTCAGTCAGCGTAGGGCGCGAGCGCTCTGGGCGATTCTGACGATGGTTTCCGGGTGGGGCGGGATGGACTCGAACCATCGACCGGCGGATTATGAGTCCGCTGCTCTGACCAACTGAGCTACCGCCCCTGGGCTCAAGTCTAAGCGCCGGGGAGGAGGACATTGAACGGCGTGGGCTCCGGGGGGGAGACTCGAACTCCCAACCTTGGGCTTAACAGGCCCCCGCTCTGCCGGTTGAGCTACCCCGGATCGGTGCCCGAACGGGCCCGTCGGCCAGTCTAGCAGCGGCCTCTCGTCCGATTGTTTAGGATCGGGCCCTAGCGGCAACGAACAGGACGGGACATCGCAAAGGAACCTCGCCATACCGTACGAGAGGAGCGAGCCGTGGGACAGAAGACAGGATTCCTGATCGGGTTCGGAGTCGGATACGTGCTGGGGTCCAGGGCCGGACGCCAGCGGTACGAAGACATCCGGCGATGGTGGAATCAGTTCAGCGGCAATCCAACGGTGCAGCGGGCCGCCGAACGCACCAAGGACATGGCCAGCGACGGCGCGAAGCGAGGCCTATCCGTCGTGCAGCAAGGCGTGGAGAAGGCCGGCGACGCGGTCAAGTCGAGGCTCCACAAGAGCGACCACGAGACGGACATGCTGATCGCCGAACTCCAGGAGGGCCCAGGGCCGCGCGCCTGAGGCGAGCGCGGCGGGCCTACTCCAGATAGTCGCGGAGCTTCTGCGATCTCGAAGGGTGGCGGAGCTTCGACAGCGTCTTCGACTCGATCTGCCGGATCCGCTCCCGGGTCACGCCGAACTCCCGGCCCACCTCCTCGAGAGTCCGGGGATGTCCGTCGAGCAGCCCGAACCGGAGCTGGATGACCTTCTTCTCCCGCTCCGATAGCGTGTGCAACACGGACTCGAGCTGCTCTTGCAACAGGATGAAGCTCGCCGCATCGATCGGAACGACGGCTTCGGAGTCCTCGATGAAGTCGCCGAGGTGAGAGTCCTCTTCCTCACCGATCGGGGTCTCCAGCGAGACGGGCTCCTGAGAGACCTTGAGGATCTCCCTGACCTTGTCCGCGGCCACGCCCATCTGGACACCGATCTCCTCCGGGAGCGGCTCCCGCCCGAGGTCCTGGAGGAGCTGGCGTTGCACCCGGACCAGCTTGTTGATGGTCTCCACCATGTGCACGGGGATGCGGATGGTGCGAGCCTGGTCGGCGATGGCGCGGGTGATGGCCTGACGGATCCACCAGGTCGCGTACGTCGAGAACTTGTAGCCCTTCGAATAGTCGAACTTCTCCACGGCCCGGATCAGCCCCAGGTTCCCCTCCTGGATGAGGTCCAGGAAGAGCATCCCCCGCCCGACGTAGCGCTTGGCGATCGACACGACCAATCGGAGGTTCGCTTCGATCAACTTCTTCTTGGCCAGCTGCCCGTCACGCTCCACTCGCTTCAGGAAGTCGACGGCTTGCTGCCGCGTCCGGGGCCGATAGCTTCGCGCGACCTTCTCGCGGCCGATCCCCTCGTGACGGAGGCGTTTCTCCGGATCGAGCTGATGTTCGCGGATCCGGACCACCGAATCGACGACCCGGCGGAAGTGCTTCTGGTCCACCTTCCCATTGCCGTCGATCGACTGCATCAGCGCGGTTGAGAACTCGCCGCCCTCGATGCGCATGGCCAGGTCGACCTCTTGCGGGGCCGTGAGCAGAGGGACCTTGCCGATCTCCTTCAGGTACATCCTGACGGGGTCGTTGGTCGGGGCCTTGAGGAGCTCGTCCTCGCGGGGGATCCGCAGGCTCCGGGTCTCGTCCGCCTCGAATTCCTCGCCGGGGACCTCGATGACCTCGATGCCCTCTTGTCGGAGGTGATCCTCGACCTGGGTCAGGAACTCTTCGAGCTGCTCCGGCGTGAGGTCCTCGACCGGGAGCCCTTCGAGCAGATCGTCGGAGGTGACGAACCCGCCGCGCTCGCGCCCGCGGGCCACAATCGTTTCTTTGGCCTCGTCGATGCTGAAGGGCATGGCGGAGCTGCCGGGCGGCCCAATCGGCTCTTCAGCAAGCTCGTCGTCAACCAAGCTGTTGGATTCGGTTTCCGCGGAGGCGTCCATAGCCCTTGCTTGGGTTGGAGTCACGTAGGAGAACAGTGTGGCAGATGATTGGCCACTTGCCTCGTCCCAAAATGCCTCACGGGATCGACCCCACGGCCTCAGAGGCCGCCCGGATACGCCGGCGGGCCCCCTCGAGCTTGACGAACCGCTCGTACAGTTCGTCGTACTCTTCCGACGCCTTCAAGGGGTTCAGCCGCTCCAGTTGCCTCTTGATCTCGTCCGCCTGCCGCTTCAGTGAGAATTCCTCGAGGCGCAAGAACACTTGGTCGACGAACGGGCCGGCCACCTCACCGACCGTCTGCGGAGGCTCCACGGCGAGAGCGGCTAGGAGCTTGCCCAGCTGCTC
>VAYC01000084.1 GCA_005885025.1 Actinomycetota bacterium
CTGATCAGCTCGAAGGCGGCCCGGTAGCCGGGCGTGGCGAACCGGTCGGGGCCGAGCTCGAGCATGCGGTCGGCGCACAGCCGAGGCACCTGGATGAGGAGCTTCAGGGCCTCCCGCTCCACCCTCTGCCAAGGAGGGACGCGTCGGGCGCCCTTGTCCTCTTCGCTTCCGGATGATCGCTCGCCGGGTCGGAGGCGCTGCAATTCGAGCAGGACCGCGGTCTCGCTCACCGTCGTTCTCCCCACCTTGTCCGCGGTGATCACCGCGTACTTCTCCTGAAGGACCGGGTCCTTGATCCGGGACAGGATCTGCTCGACGACGCTCCTGACGGCCCGGGTCTGGGCCTCCGGACTGGACAGGTCCTTCCCGACCAGCTGCCGATCGACCATGTACTCGAGCAGCGGCGTGGCCCGTTCGGCCAGGACAGCCAGCTCCTCCCCTGCCTGGTCGCCGCGAGCCAGGACGAAATCGGCCGGGTCGAGGCCCTCTGGGAGGATCAGCACGGCCAGCTCGACGGGGTACTGCTCGAAGAACGGAAAGGCCCGCTCGGCCGCCCGGG
>VAYC01000085.1 GCA_005885025.1 Actinomycetota bacterium
GAGGTAGGACTCGCGCTGCTGCGGCTCAACCGTGATGTGTCCTGCAACGATGACCATGGGCGGCTGTTCATTACCATTCCATCGGCCCTTGTCGGTGCCTGGCTCCAAATACGACGACATCCGAGGCAGCGATTCTCCGAGATTTGACTGTCTAAGGAACCAGGCAATGGTTGAAGTTGAACTCAGGTCAGCAGAAACGCCTGGGTAGTGGCGGAGATCAGCGGCCGGCCGGAGTGATCGGCTCGAGGCCGCCCGCGACGGCGGCGGCAAGGACGCGGTTGGTGAACGTGTCGCTGTGAAGGCTGACCGCGTAGCGAACCCCGTGCTCGGTCCACACCAACATCACGTGGCCGGAGTTCATCGTCGAGCCACCCGGACAGCGGACCCACGATCCAGTTCGGCCGCGCACGGCGACCGAACCGACGTCCAGTCCACCCGGGCACCCGAGGAACCCCGCGGTCCGCTCGCGCCCTGCGCGGGCCTCCAGGACGAAGAGGTGGTTTCCGTTCTCGTTCGGGATGCCCACGTACCCCGGAGGTCCGGAGAAGGTGAACTGGATGGCCATAGCCCCGACGTACACGCAGCCCGGCTGGTCGCAGTCGACCAGCGAGTTGGAATCTCCTGGGGCGAGCTTGGGGCAAAGGATCCTGATGCGGAGTCGGCGAGCGGCCTCCTGACACATTGGGAGGATGGCTGGATCGGGGGGGACCAGGTAGATCGTGTCGATCAGGAAGCCACCGGGCGGCGGTGGAGTTAAGCGGAAACCCGCTCGCATGGCCTCATCGAGCGAGGCGAAGCACCGGTCGGGCCGGACGTCGGCGGCGGGCTTCGCCGCATCGTTCGGCGCATAGACCACATGGGTGTACCCGGTCCAGCCGTAGCCTCCGGGACAGACGAACAGATCCTTGGCCACCTCCTGCGGCGGCCGGCCCGGGCGCGCCGCCAGCGCGTCCGACCGGGTCCCTCCGTGACACGCTGCCAGGAGGAAGGCGGTACCAAGGACCGCGAGCCGTCGCACCTTCAGAAGGACGCGGGAAGCCGGTTACGGGTTCGCCCGGTCGGCATCTGAGAAGCGCCGTATCCTGGGCCCATGGGGCGTGGCTACCATCATCATTGGCGCGTCAGGATTCCGGATCCCGACGCGAGGCCGATCCAGCCAAACATCGTGCGCCGGGTGGCGAAGTCGTTCGCGCCGTACCGCAACCGGGTCCTGGTGGTGGCGGTGGCCATCGTCGTCACGTCCGCCCTCGGCGTCGTCAACCCCCTGCTGATCAAGGAGATCTTCGACACCGCTCTGTTCTGCGGCCGCAACTGCCCGAACCTCCACCGCCTCTACGTGTTGGTCGGCATCATGGTGGCCATCCCCATGGTGTCCGGCGTCATCGGGATCGGCCAGACCTACCTGGCCAACCTGATCGGGCAGCGGGTCATGCAGGACTTCCGCAACGGCCTGTACAGCCACCTGCAAAACATGTCGCTGCGGTTCTTCACCGCGACCCGGACGGGCGAGATCCAGTCCCGGCTGGCCAACGACGTGGGCGGGGTGCAGTCGGTGGTGACCGACACCGCCTCGAGCATCCTGTCGAACGTGGTCATCCTGATCAGCACGTTGGCGGCCATGCTCATCCTGTCGTGGCAGCTCACCGCCCTGTCGCTGTTCCTCACGCCGTTGTTCGTGTGGCTCACGTACAAGGTGGGGAAGGCCCGGCAGCAGATCGCCGCGTCCACGCAGAAGTCCCTGGCCGACCTCTCGGCGATCACCGAGGAGACGCTCTCCGTTTCGGGGATCCTGCTGTCGAAGGCCTTCGGCCGTCAGCGCTATCACATCGGCAGATTCCGCGAGGAGAACGCCCGCCTGGCCGACCTGGAGATCCGGCAGCAGATGATCGGCCGGTCGTTCTTCGCCATCGTCCAGATCTTCTTCTCGATCACCCCGGCCCTCGTGTACCTCGTAGCCGGGCTGGTGACGCACAGCGGCGGCTCGACGATCAGCGCCGGAGCCATCGTGGCGTTCACCACGCTCCAGAGCCGGCTGTTCTTTCCCATCGGCCAGATGCTCCAGGTGTCCGTGGAGATCCAGGCGTCGATGGCGCTGTTCGACCGGATCTTCGAATACATGGACATGACCCACGAGATCGCCGACGCCCCGGATGCCCGCGAGGTCCCCAAGGACGTCGTGAAGGGGGGACTTCGGTTCCGAAGGGTCTACTTCCGGTACGAGCCTCCCGTGGCGCCGGGAGACGGACATCGGGACGGCGCGCTCCCCGTGACGACCCCCGAGGGTCTGCAGGCCGCCGGCTTGCTGCCGGACAGCGGGACGCCCGACGGCGAGCGGCGCGGGCGCGAATGGACGCTCGAGGAGGTCGACATCGACATCGAACCGGGGCAGCTCGCTGCCCTGGTCGGCCCGAGCGGGGCCGGGAAGACCACCATGACCTACCTCGTGCCGCGGTTCTACGACGTGCAGAAGGGCTCGGTCGAGATCGATGGGACGGACGTGCGGGAGATCAAGCTCGCCTCGTTGGGCGAGATCATCGGCATGGTCACCCAGGAGACGTACCTGTTCCACACCTCCATCCGGCAGAACCTGCTGTACGGGAAGCCGGACGCCACGCAGGCAGAGCTCGAGGCCGCCACGAAGGCCGCCTTCATCCACGAACGGATCGCCGAGCTCCCCGACGGCTACGACACGGTCGTGGGCGAGCGAGGCTACCGGATGTCGGGCGGGGAGAAGCAGCGCCTGGCCATCGCCAGGGTCATCCTGAAGGACCCCCGCATCCTGATCCTGGACGAGGCCACCTCATCCCTGGACACGACGAGCGAGCGGCTGGTCCAGGAGGCCCTGCGGCCCCTCATGGAGGGCCGCACCACGCTCGCCATCGCCCACCGCCTCTCCACGATCCTGGCCGCGGACGTGATCTTCGTGCTGGACCGAGGCCGCGTGGTGGAACGCGGGACGCACGCCGAGCTCCTCGACCAGGGCGGGCTGTACGCGCGCCTCTACCAGCAGCAGTTCCAGGGCGGCTTGCTGGAGGCCGAATGCGAGGACGGGGTGGTCCTGGCGACCGGCCAGGTCGTGCGCACGCCGCAGACCCGCTAGAGGTCGAGTCGGTAGCCCAGGAGCGAGTAGTCCCCTTCCAGCGGCAGGTCCAGGGAGCTGTCCCGGACGAAGCCGAGTGACTCGTACAGGTGGTGCGCCGCCTCCATCTGCGGCGTGGTCCGAAGCCCCAACGTCCGCTTGCCGGCCGCTCTGACCCGGCGGATCACGTCCTCCACCAGCGCGCGCCCCACGCCCCGGCCTTGCGCCCGTGGATCGACCCCGACCATCCGGAGGAACGATGTGTCCGGTGGCAGCTCCCGGTCGTCGTCTCCGATGACGTCGAAGAGCTCGATGGTGGCCGACCCCAGGACGCTGCCGTCCTTGACCGCGACCAGTACCACCGTTCGCTGCGCACGATCGGCAACGTCGCGGACCAGAGCGAGATGCTGCACCCAGCCCCGGTCGCCCGGGCTTCCGTACGGCGCGTACGCCGCGGCCACCACGTCTCCCAGCACGGCGTACTCCTCTGGGCGCGCCTCGCGGATCTCCACGTTCGAGAGCCTACCTCACGGTCATTGGTCAGGCAGCTTGACGAAGCTGGCAGCATCCTTCACCATCGAAGCCCATGTCGGAGCCGGATCTCTCCCACTTGCTGCTCACGGCCTTCCGCTCGCTCGACACCGAGATCGGGCGGGGTCTTCAGGACCGGGGCATCTCGGACCTTCGCCCCAGCCAGGCGGCCGCCCTCCTCCTGGTGGACAGGGCGGGCACGCGCCTCACGGAGCTGGCCCACCGCGCCGTGATCACGAAGCAGGCCATGATGCAGATCGTGGACGAGCTCGAATCCTTGGGCTGCGTCCGTCGGCTTCCTGACGATGCGGACGCCCGCGCCAAAGTGGTCCGCCTCACGGCCAAGGGTCTGCGACATCGGGCGGCGGCCCGGAAGTCCGTGCAGGCGGTGGAGATGCGGGTTCGGCGGTCGCTGGGCGAGCGCCGCTACGAGGCTCTACGCACCACGCTCACCGACCTGACGCCTCCCACGGAGTGATGCAGCGGAGCCCGGCGACGCGCCGATTACCGCAATCGGGCTCGCGGTTGGACAATGGGCGAGAGAACTCGTTCCCCTCACCGACCGGAGCGCGGATGAACCGACTCCAAGAGCTCCACGAAGCCGGCGTTTCGATCTGGCTGGACACCATCCGTCGGTCCCTCATCACCTCGGGCGAGTTCCAGCGGATGGTCTCCGAGGACGCCCTCACCGGCGTCACCTCGAACCCCACCATCTTCGAGAAGGCGATCTCCGGCTCCACCGACTACGACGAGCCCATCCGGTCGCTGCTCGCCGATGACGTCACCGACCCGAAGGATCTGTTCTTCGCGCTCGGGCTCGAGGACATCCGCATGGCCGCCGACGTGCTGCGTGTCCCGTACGCGGCCACGGGCGGGGCCGACGGCTTCGCCTCGTTCGAGCTGACCCCCGATCTCGCCCACGACGTGGATGGTTCGGTCTCCCAGGGCCATGCCCTCTGGGCGCGGCTGGATCGCCCGAACGTGATGATCAAGGTGCCGGCGACCAAGGAAGGCATTCCCGTCATCGAGGAGCTCACCGCGGTAGGCGTCAACGTGAACGTGACGCTGCTCTTCGCGGTGGAGCGGTACGAGGAGGCCGCCCTTGCCTATCAATCGGGGTTGGAGCGGCGACTGTCTGCGGGCGAGGCCGTCGACACGGTGGCCTCCGTCGCCTCCTTCTTCGTGTCGCGGGTCGACACCGCTGTGGACCGGATCCTTCCGGCGGACTCCCCGTTGCACGGCAAGGTCGCCGTGGCGAACGCCCGGCGGGCCTACCGGCGGTTCCGCGACCTGTTCCGCGGACCGCGATGGGAGACGCTGGCCCGGGCAGGGGCTCGCGTCCAGCGCCCCCTCTGGGCGTCCACCGGGACGAAGAACCCCCAGTATTCCGACGTCCTGTACGTCGAGGAGCTGATCGCTCCCGACACGGTCAACACCATGCCGGAGACGACCCTCCTCGCGTTCAAGGACCACGGTCGGGTTCGGCCGAGCATCGAGCACGGGCTGGAGGAGGCGGAACGAGTTCTGAAGGAGTTGGGGAGAGCCGAGGTCGACCTGGATGCCGTCACGGCCAAGCTCGAGGAAGAAGGGGTTGCGCTGTTCGAGGAGTCCTTCCAGGAGCTCCAGGCCGTGATCGAGGAGAGGGTCGATGCCATCCGGCAGCAGAAACACCGGCGGACCGCCGCCCTGGCCTCGCTCGACCAGGAGGTCTCCCTGCGACTGGTCCGGTTCGACCAGGACGACACGGTCCGGCGGATCTGGGGACGCGACAACACGGTCTGGCGGCCCGACCCCACCGAGATCACCAACCGGTTGGGGTGGCTGACCGCCCACGAGGTCATGCGCGAGCGATGTCCGGAGCTGAAGGCGTTCGCTGCTCAGTGCGCCGCCGACGGGCTGACCTGGGCGGTGCTGGCGGGGATGGGAGGATCAAGCCTCGCTCCTGAGGTCCTGAGGGCAACGTTCGGGGTGGCGCCGGGGATGCTGGACCTGGTCGTGCTCGACACCACGCATCCCGACCAGATCCTGGCGGTGGAACGACAGCTCGATCTCGATCGAACACTCTTCCTGATCGCCTCGAAGTCGGGAACCACGACGGAGACGCTGTCCCATTTGGCGTATTTCTGGGAGAAGGTCCCCGACGGTTCGAGGTTCGTGGCCATCACCGACCCCGGCACGCCGCTGGAGTCGCTGGCCCGCGAGCGCGCCTTCAGGGCAACGTTCCTCAACCCGCCGGACATCGGCGGGCGGTACTCCGCGCTCTCCTACTTCGGACTGGTTCCGGGAGCGCTGATCGGAGCCGACCTCGACGGCCTGCTCGACCGGGCCGCTGAGGCGGCCCACGCGTGCGTTCCCTACGTTCCGCTGGACGATAACCCCGGGGCCTGGCTCGGGGCGCTGCTGGGAGAAGGAGCTCGCGAAGGGCGGGACACGCTGACCCTCGTCCTCGACGAGCGGATCCGAACGTTCGGCTATTGCGTCGAACAGCTCATCGCAGAATCGCCGAATCGACCGGCAAGGAAGGGAAGGGCATCGTCCCCGTGGAAGGCGAAGACCTGGGCCCGCCCCAGGTGTACGGCACCGATCGTCTGTTCGTCGCGCTGGGGGAGCAGAAGCTGCACGAAGCTCTCCGTCCCCTGGGGGAGGCCGGCCATCCCATCACCCACCTCGTCCTGGACGACCCCATCGAGCTGGGGCGGGAGTTCTTCCGGTGGGAGTTCGCCACGGCCGTGGCGGGGGCCGTGCTGGGCATCCAGCCCTTCGACCAGCCGAACGTTCAGGAAGCCAAGGACAACACCAAGCGCCTGCTCGCGGCGGGAGAGATCCCGGACCCCGGATACGACGATCTCGAATCCTTGCTCAGCCAGGTACGGCCCGGGGACTACCTGGCCATCCAGGCGTATCTGCCACGGGACGAACCCACGGAGCGGCGCCTCCACGACGCGCGGGTGCGCCTGCGGGATCGGCTGAAGGTTGCCACCACCGTCGGGTTCGGCCCGAGGTTCCTGCACTCGACCGGCCAGCTGCACAAGGGGGGACCGAACACCGGGGTCTTCGTCCAGGTGGTCGAGCGTCCCAACCAGGACGTGCCCATCCCCGGCCAGCGCTATTCGTTCGGGACGCTGTTGGCCGCCCAGTCGGTCGGAGACCTCCAGTCGCTCCGGTCCCACGGGCGCCGTGTGGCCCGGGTGCGGTTGGCGGAACTCGAGCAGGCGTAGAGGTCGCCGGGCGGGGAAGGACCACCTCGTGCCCCCCGAGCTGAGGGTCGTGGATGACCTCCCCCAGGCGGCGGTCCAGCTCTTCCTGGAGGAAAGCCCGCGCGTCGTGCTTCTGACCGGCGGGATGACGGCTCGGAACTTCTACGAACGCCTCGCCGTCACTCAGTATCCATGGGAAGAGGTGGAGTGCTTCTTCACCGACGAGCGATGTGTTCCGCCCGCCGATCCCCTGTCGAACTTCGGGATGGTCGACGACGTGCTCCTCTCCAGGGTGCCGGCCGCGCGCTACCCGATGGACGGCGACACCTGCCACGCTGCGCGGTATGAGGACCTCTTGCGCGAGCACTTCCAGGACGGGGTGTGGTTCGACCTCGCTCTGTATGGCCTGGGACCCGACGGCCACGTCGGGTCGCTGTTCGCTGGCCGGCCCGAGGTCGAGATCACCGACCGGCTGGCGGTCGAGGTCCCCGAAGCTGGTTGGGAGCCCTTCGTTCGGCGCATCTCGCTCACGTTGCCCGCCCTCTCGTCGGCGTCGCTAGGCATGTTCCTCGTTGCCGGGGAGGGAAAGCGGGAGGCCTTGCACCGGCTGATCGGTGGCGCGGACATCCCAGCTGCCCGGGTATCGCCGAAGCGGCTGATCGTTCTGGCCGACCCGGCAGCGGCCGGCTCGACGGGACCGAGCGCCTAGGGCTCGGCAACCACCTCCGTTCAGCTCATTCCGTGGCCGGGCTCACCGCCGTGGTCCCTGAGATAGCGCTCCAGCTCCGCGGCGAGAGCTTCCCCGGACGGGACCTCCTCGTCGATCCGCTGATCCACCGCGGTCTCCAACCGGCTCACGTACTCGCCGAGTTCGTCGCTCTCCTGGACGAGGCGGAGGACTCCCTCCTCCCAGGCTTCCACCGCCTTGAGGAGCGAACGCGTCTCCACCGGGATCTCCAGAAGCGACGAGGCTCGCTCCACGAGCGCCAGGGCCGCCTTGGGGTTGGGCGCCGAAGGGAGGTAATGAGGGACCGCGGCCCACAGGCTCACCGACGGGATTCCCGCCCGATTCGAGGCGTCGTGCAGCACCCCGACGATCCCGGTGGGCCCCTCGTACTGCGAGCGAGCGAGCCCCAGTCGCGTGGCCGTTTCCTCGTCGGCGGCGGATCCGACCACCGGCACGGGGCGGCTGTGCGGAACATCGGTGAGGAAGGCGCCGAGCGTGACCAGCAATCGGCACCCGAGGTCTCGGGCCGCGCCGATGATCGCCTGGGAGAAGGTCCGCCACCGAACGTTGGGCTCCACCGCCGTGAACACCACGACGTCGCGTCCTTTCATCGACGCCACGGCGAACTCGCCCCGTGGCCAGTCGATCACCCGGCTCACGCCGTCCTCCAGGCGCACGCGAGGCCGGGTCACCTGGAAGTCGTAGAACTCCTCCGGATCGAGGTGGGCCACGACCCGAGCCTGCCACTGCTCGGCCAGATATCGGGCGGCGATGGAGGCGGCTTCCCCGCCGTCGTTCCAGCCTCGAAACGCGCAGAGCAGGGACGGACGGTCGAGGCGAGGGCGCTCCACGAAGCTGATCGGATCCACCGCCTCAGCATATCGGCAGGCTTTCTCGCCAAGACGGCCCGACCCTGGGCCCTTGTGCTCAATCGTCACAGGCCAAGGCCCGATGCAGATAGCAGCAGGGGCGACTCCGGCCGGGCCTTCCCGGCCGGTCCAACCCTGCATGAACGCATCCCGGGAGAGGTATGGAAGCAGTCCGACCCGTCGAGTACGAAGAGGGGGCCCCGCCAGGTCAGGTCGAGGCGACCGGCCCCCAGGGCATCTCCTCGTTACCCGACGCAGTCCTCTCAGACATCACCCATCTCCTCGTTTCGGAGGGCTCGCCGGAGAAGGTCGTGGAGGCGGTGGCCGACGCCCTGTCGGAGCTGGTGCCGCACGACAGCCTCATGCTGTACCGGGCCGAGCCCCACCTCCGGTCGATCCGGCCGGTCCTGGTGCGGGACCCGCTTTACGCGGAGGAGATCTTCGCGATGGGGCCCTACGCCTACGGCCAAGGCATCACCGGCATCACGGCCGAGACCCGCGTGCCGCAGCTCGTCAACGACGTGCACAAGGACACTCGGGCTGCGCACGTCCCCGGAACACCCGATGCGGAGCCAGAGTCGATGATCGCGGTCCCACTGCTGGCCCGGAACGACCTCAAGGGCGTGCTCTGCATGTATCGCTTGGGAGAGGACAACCACTTCACGCTCCAGGAGTTCAAGCTCGCCATCACCTTCAGCGACCTCGCCGCGCTGGCCATGGACAACGCGGAGATCCGCACTCGTCTGGAAACCGAGGTGATCACCGACCACCTGACGGCCCTGTACAACCACCGCTTCTTTCACGAGCGTCTGGCGGAGGAGATCCGCCGGGCCAACCGGAGCCGCTCTCGCGTCGGCCTGCTCATCTACGACATCGACGACTTCAAGCGGGTCAACGACACGTATGGGCACTTGACCGGAGACCAGGTGCTCCAAGGGGTTGCCTCAATCTCGCGCGAGACCTCCCGGCAGGAGGACGTCATCTGCAGGATTGGCGGAGAAGAGTTCGCGGTCATCCTCCCCGGCGCTACCCTCGAAGACTCGGTGGCGCTCGGCGAGCGCATCCGCCAGGGCATCGCCGGCGTCGAGTTTCCCGTGGTGGGGCGGATCACCGTCAGCGTGGGCGTGGCCGAGGGCCCCCTCCACGCCTCGAGCCCCCGCGAGCTCATGGCCTGCGCCGACCTGGCCTTGCTCATGGCCAAGGCGGCCGGGAAGGATTGCGTGATCGTCTACGCGGCCGACGCGGGTGGGCAGCAGGCATCGGGGGCGTCGCGAGACCGGCGGGCCTTACCGCGCGCTCCGCTTCCCGGAACTCTGGGCCGAATGGCGACCTTGACCGCTCGGGGAGAGCCGCGCTCCGTGGCCCAGCTTCGAGTTCTGCAGAGGCTCTCGGCGAAGCTCAATCGGCTGAACGACGTGCGGAAGATCGGCGGCGCCATCACCGCCGAGTTGCGCCAGCTGATCGACTACCACAACTGCCGAGTGTTCATTCTGGACGGCGACGGCGAAACCCTTCTCCCGATCGCCTTTCGCGGCGAGCTGACCGCCTACCAGGGGGAGACGTTCGAGGCCTTGATCACCAAGATCGGGGACGGGCTGACCGGGCATGTCGCCGAGACCCGGCAGACCTGGTACGCCCCGGACGCCAACCACGACCCCTACGCTGTCCTGATCCCCGGAACGGCCGACCTCGACGAATCGCTGCTCGGCGTCCCCATGCTCTACGGCCAGCGGGTGATCGGCGTGATCGTGCTGTCGAAGCTCGGCATCGGCCAGTTCGACCAGGAGGACATCCGCTTGCTGGAGACCCTCGCGGCCAGCGCGGCCGTGGCTTTCGAGAACGCCCGCCTGCTCCAGAAAGAGCATGAAGCGGCCGAGGTGTCACGGGCGCTCCTCCAGCTCTCGCAGGCTCTCACCGGCGCGCCCGACACCCGCGAGGTGCTGACCCAGACGCTGGCGGCGGTCCCGTCGATGCTCGACTGCGGCGAGGTCTCGGCCTGGATTCGGATCCCCGAGACGGGCGGCTACCAGCTGGTGGGGTACATGGGCTTCGAGCCGGATCTCAGCATCGCAGAGGTTTCCGTGGATACCGGAACGGGGGGACGGTTCCACGATTTGGTGGAAGTGCCGTTCGTGGTGGAGAAGGAGGTCGTGGCCCAGGTGCCGGAGCGTCACCGGCTCGTGCCTGGGGCCAAGGACCTCCTGGTTGCCCCCATGCGGTGGGAGCCCGACGGACTCGGAGTGGTCGTGGTGGCGGCGAAGGACGGGTGGTCCTCCTTCGGGGAACGCGACCTCCGCCTGGCCCGCGGGATCGCCGACATCACCTCGCTGGCGCTGGGGAACGCCCGGCGGTTCGACGAGCTCGAGCGAGCCTATCTCTCCACGGTCGAGGCGCTGGCCAACGCGCTCGAGGCCCAGGACGAATACACGGGCGACCACGCCCGCGCCTTGGCGGAGATGGCGCTCGCCGTCGGGTATGAGCTCGAGCTGGACCCCGACCGGCTGAAGATCTTGGAGCTGGCCGCCCTCTTCCACGACATCGGGAAGATCGGTGTGCCGAGCGAGATCATCCGGAAGCCGGGCCCGCTTACCGCGGCTGAGCTCCGGGAGATGAAGCGGCATCCCGAGATCGGCGAACAGATCCTGGCCCCCGTCCCGTTCCTGCACCCCATCCTCGCGATCGTCCGGGCTTGCCACGAGCGGTGGGATGGCAAGGGCTACCCGGACGGCCTGGTGGGGGAGGGCATCCCGCTCGAGTCGAGGATCGTGTTCGTGTGCGACGCCTTCCACGCCATGACCAGCGACCGCCCATATCGCACGGCCCTTCCTGAGACCGAAGCCGTCCGCCGGTTGAAGCTCTCCGCGGGAACCCAATTCGATCCGGACATCGTGGCGGCGTTCATCCGGGTGCTCAAGGACGACCGCATTCCCGCCCACCTCTCGCACCACTAGCGCGCCACCGAAGACGGACCGTTCTGGTCTCTTCCCCCCTGACCTGGGGCGCACCAGGGGCGACCTCAGACCGGGGACCAGGTGACCCCACCGTCCGCGGTCTTCCAGAGTTCGCCGGGACCGTGGCCCCCACAGCACGACGCCGGCCCGTGGATCAGGAACCCGATCTGGTT
>VAYC01000086.1 GCA_005885025.1 Actinomycetota bacterium
AAGGATCAGGCCAACCGGATGGCCGGTGGCCAGCACGACCCGCTCCGATCTCGCCGCCGCCTCGGCCAGCCTCCGTCCAGCCTGGTCGCAGGCAGCCAGGACCCGCCAGGGATCGATGGGAACCTCGCCGTCCCGCTTGAAGGGGTCGGGATTGAAGCCGGCCTCCATCGCTACCATGCTCAGCACGAGCTGTGGGTCGATTGGGGTCAGGCCGCTCAAGCCGAACTGCGAGTCCGGATCACCCGAAACGAGCCGGTCGATCTTCCACAGCACGTTCGGCCGGTCGTGGGAGCAGGCAGGCCCGGCCAAGCGGCCCCGGACCATGGCATCGGCCAGTTCCTCGGGGCTGAATCGCCCGGGCTGGGGCCGCCACAGTCCCGGATCCCCGGGGCGGCCCGCGGCGGGGAGGGGGTGTGGTTTGCTTTGCATTCGGGACCAGTCTACGGAGGGATCCGCAGTGTCGAACCGCGCCCTGAACGGGAAGGTCGCCATCGTCACGGGGGGCAGCAAAGGGATCGGTAAGGCCATCGCGTCGGCCTTCGCCGAGTCCGGAGCATCGGTGGCCCTGGCGGCGCGGGGCGAGGAGGACCTGGCCAGGGCGGCCAAGGAAGTGGAGGCGTCGGGGGGCGAGGCCGTCGCGATCCCCACAGACGTGACCGAGCCCTCGCAGGTTCAGGCGTTGATGGACCGAACGCTAGAGCGGTTCGGCACCATCGACATCCTGGTCAACAACGCCGGCGCAGCGCCGTTCTCCTCCACGGTGGACGAGATGCGCATGGAAGGATTCGAGAAGTACTTCCGGGTGAACTTCCTCAGCGCGGTTCACTGCACGAAAGCGGTGGCGCCAGTGCTCCTGGGGAAGAACGAGGGGTGCGTGCTGAACATCGCCTCGGTGGCGGGGTTCGTCGCCAGCCCCGGACTGACCTATTACGCCAGCGCCAAGGCGGCCCTGATCAACTTCACGCGAACGGTCGCCCACGAGTGGGCGGGGCATGGGGTGCGGGTCAACGCCCTGGCGCCCGGCTGGGTGCAGACCGACCTGAACGAGCCGGCGCGGCGGACGATCCCTGAGTTCAACGATCGCGTGCTCGCCTCGATCCCACTGGGCCGGTGGGGAACGCCGGAGGACGTGGCAGGGGCTGCGCTGTTCCTGTGTTCGCCCGCGGCTTCGTTCATCACGGGCACGGTGTTGATCGTCGACGGCGGACAGACGCTCTCGACGCTGACGGGCCTCTGACCGCGGACGGACTCAGGAGCGCGAGCAGACGCCCTTGCTGTTGCACGTGATCGTTCCGCCCTCGAACGTGGCCGACGTACGCCCGCCGGGACCGAGCTTCACATCCGAGGTCGGGAAACCGAGCCTGCTCCGGACGCCTCTCAGCGATCGGAAGTACCGGTACAGAGCCCCGTGGAGCTCGTGGATCCCCACGCCCGTCGCGCCCTTGAAGTAGATGACGCCGCCCGCGAAGCGCGTGATGCTGCATTGGTACTTCCTGCACCCTCTTGGAAGTGTCACCGTCCGGGTGCCGGACACCGGGATGCCGAGCGAGCCGCTCGCGTCCCCGAGCTGCACGTACCGGGTGAACACGGGCCCGCGCAGCCAGATCACTCGGCCGTTGGCCGCATTCCGATACAGGGCGCCCTTGGCGAACGCTTGCCTATGGCCCCCCGGCACGGCCCTCTGCGATCCTGCCGCCTGGCCGGGCGCGCACATCAGGGAGTCGTAGGCGCGGCGTATGGCACCCGTCACGTTCCGGTTGGAGCCGATCCAGACCCGTGTGTCCCGCAACCCGAGCGCAGCCCTGAGGGCTCCACCGGAGATGGTGGCTTTGTCCTTGGTTCCCACGACGGTGATCGACTCGATTCGCCCCGAGACCCCTCGGACGGCTCCGGAGAACCCCGTCACCGTCCCGATGGAACCGGTGTACGTGGCGAGCTTCGTGGTCAGCGCGGGTCCGCTCAACGTGAGCGTCCAAGTCCGAACGGGGTTCGCGGTCGTGAAGTCGCCAGGGTCGCATACGCCGCGGAGATAGGGGATCGGCGAACCTCCCCAGACGTTCTCGTTGTTCTCCGTGAAGCCGCCGCTGGAAGCATGATAGTAAGCCTGGATCAGCGCGCCCCTGTACATCACGACCTGCCCGGCGGTTCGATCGACGGCGTCGACCCACCGGCTCCCGAGGTACCCCGACTCCTTGTCCCACCCTACGTAGTTCTGGTCCAGCGTGGTGCCGTAGAGCCCGCAGTTGCACCCTGGGCGGTGCTGCCCTAGGCGGCTCACCTTTTCGAAGGCGTAGGTGCGGGCCGCCACGGCTTGCGTCTCGAGCGACTGCATCGGCCAGCTGCTCGAAACCTCGCCGATCCCGTAGAGGTAGAGCTGGGGCCGGAGCACGGCGATCAGCCGTTCGCGGAACCCACACCCGTCGCAGGCGCGGTAGGTATTGAACTCGATGGCCCCTCGCTTGTAGCTGTGGCCGGTCTCGCGGACCTTGACCGTGGCACCGGCCCCGTTGGCCACAACGAGTCCGTGGCTCGTGCTCCCCCACGTCTTCCCGCCGACGATCGCCCCGCCGGCGTCCTTGACGAGGTAGCTACCGCTCGACGTTGCGGCGACAGTCCAGGTCTCGGCCTTGGGGATCCAGGCCATGTGGGCGCCTTGTGAGAGCAGCTCTACCTGCCCGCCCACAGCCGTGAGGTGCACGACCCTCTTGCCCTGGACCAGGCCGATCCGAAGCTTCGAAGGCTGGGAAGGCGCCTTTCCAACTGTCGTTCCCTTGTAGAAGTGCGTCAGGATCTGCCGGTACGTCTTGCCCTGCTGCGCCATTCCGTAGGCGCCCCATTGCGACAGCCCCAGGCCGTGCCCGTACCCCGAACCGTAGAACGTGATCGTGGGAGTGGTTGCGCCGCCAACTGCGGGGGGCGTGCTCAGGAACGCAGCCGCGAGCAGCGCAAGGAAGAAGCCGGCACGTCGATGCATCTCCCTCCGAATCGGTCCCAACCTCGGCCCTCTTGACGCCAAGGCGCGATGCTACGCGCAAATGGGCCGAATCGGGGGGGCCAGGGTAGCCGAATGGACTACGAAAGATCGGTCAATCGTTGGTGGGAGCCGGCGTCGGGGCCGTGGCCGCACCGTCCACGACCTCCTCGATGCACCGGGCCATGAAGCCGACGGTCGAGATCGCCGAGAGCCCCAGAAGCGTTTCCAGGTTCTCGGTGATCGCCAGGGAGTCGAGAAGCTCGTCAAGCTCGTCGCGGTGGTGGGGATCCAGTTCGGCGTGCTCGGCCAGCATCCGGAAGGCGTCGCGCGGGTAACCGGTCCTCGCGATGAGATCTTCGATCAAGCTCGGTGCGACCGGATAGCCCTCGGCGACGGTCAGATACCCCAGCAGCGCCACGGGGTGGTAGTGGAGGATCCAGTAGTACTGGGATCCCACGAGGGCCGCCACCGCTGGCGACGGCACGCGTTCCAACAGAGCTGCACGGGACACGCCGAGCCGCTCCAGATCCTCCACGAGCCACTGGTCGTGGCCTCGCTCCTCTTCGATGTGGCCTTCCAGATACGCGATGAGGCCGTCCGCCACCGGGTCGGAATCGGCCATCCCCTCGGCTCGGTCCAGCGCAGTCCGCATGACCGGGACACTCGAGCGGACCACGCAGTGCAACGCGATCAGGTATTCCGGGTAGAGAGCTTCGATCCTTGGATGGGTGAGGAATTGCCGGGACGCATCCAGGAGCGGCTGGCTCACCAGCTCGATCTTGTCATGGAGGAGCGCGCTCACCGACCTGGACCGGGAACGAAGCTTCGTGGGTCTTTGCAGGGACCCGGTCTCCGGCACCGCTAGACGGGGAACTGGACGATCTGAGGCAGTTCGGCGGCCGTCAACCTCCCTCGCAACTTGACGTTGGCGCGAGAAACGACTCCCAGGTCGGGAAGAGAAAGCTCCTCGAGCGTACTGAGCAAGCCCGACGGGAGGACGCTCGCGTCGATGCCCTCCTGCTTCATGGTCTGCTCGGGGTTCAACTTGAACGCCTTTCTCTTGTTCTCGTCTTTGAGCAACGCGCTGAGCTTCACGAGCTCATCGTCCACGCTCACGGCTGCCTCCTTCGCCAGGATACCGGGGCACGGTTTCACCTCTTCCACCACAATGTCAAGCCCCGCGCCCTTCGGTATCGTCCTTGCACGATGTCCGTCAGGGAAGCATTCGGCGGGGCGCGCAAGGTCGTCACCGTTCTGTTCTGCGACGTGGTGGGGTCCACCGGCATGGGAGAGGCCCTCGATCCCGAGTCCCTTCGCCGGCTCATGGAACGCTACTTCGAAGAGATGAAGGCCGTTGTCGAGCGCCACGGAGGGATCACCGAGAAGTTCATCGGCGACGCCATCATGGCAACGTTCGGCATCCCCCGGGCTCACGAGGACGACGCGCTCCGGGCCGTGCGGGCTGCCGCCGAGATGCGCGACTCGCTGGAGCGCTTGAACCAGGAGTTCGAGCGGGACTGGGGGGTCGCAATCCTCACTCGAACGGGATTGAACACCGGCGAGGTGATCACCGGGGACGTTCAGACGGGGGCGACGTTCGTGACCGGGGACGCAGTGAACGTGGCCGCACGGCTGGAGGAGTCCGCACCGCCCGGAGAGATCCTCATCGGTGAGGCGACCTATCGGTTGATCCGCGGCTTCGCCACCGCGGAGCCACTCCCTCCCTTCACCGTCAAGGGAAGGGCGGAGCCCGTGACCGCCTGGAAGCTCCTGGAGGTCGCCACCGGAGCTCGAGGATCGACCGGCTCGCTCGATTCGCCCCTCGTCGGCCGAGACCGAGAGTTCGGGAAGCTCGAGGAGGCTTTTCGGCGGGTCGTCGACGATCAGCGATGCGAGGCCGTGACGGTCCTGGGGGCCGCAGGCATCGGGAAATCCCGGATCACGAGAGAGTTCGTGTTGGGGCTCGCCGGCCACGCGAGGGTGGTGAGCGGCCGCTGTCTCCCCTACGGGGAAGGGATCACATTCTGGCCGATCGTCGAGGTCCTCCGGGATGCCGCCGGCATCGGCGAGCTGGGATCGCTGGAAGAAGCGAGGCCGAAGCTCGCGGCCCTCCTGAAACGAGGGCACGATTCCGCCCTCATCGGGGACCGACTCGCCGCGCTGTTGGGGCTCTCGGAGGCGACGCCCGGGATCCAGGAGACGTTCTGGGCAGTCCGGAAACTCTTCGAGGAGCTTGCGGCGTCCCAACCCCTCGTCGTCGTGCTCGACGATATCCACTGGGGGGAGACCACGTTTCTCGACCTGGTCGAGTACCTCGCCGACTGGCTCCACGGGGTGCCGGTCATGCTGCTGTGCATGGCCCGCCCGGAACTCCTGGAAACAAGGAGCGCGTGGATGAGTGGGAAGCCGAACGCGACCCTCGTCCCCTTGATGCCGCTGGGCGCGACCGAGACCGATCGCCTGATCCAGAACCTGTTGGGCGGCGCGCCACTGGCCGAGGAGGATCGGGCCCGGATCGGAGAGGTCGCCGAAGGGAATCCGCTGTTCGTGGAGGAGACGCTTCGCATGCTGATCGACGAAGGGATGCTGCAGCGTCGCAACGGAAACCTGAGCCTGACGGCCGACCTGGCCACGCTGACGATCCCTCCCACCATCCAGGCGCTCCTGGCGACCCGGATCGACATGCTCGACGAGGCGGAGCGGGCCGTCATCGAACGGGCCTCCGTCATCGGCCGGGCCTTCTGGTGGGGAGCGGTCTCCGAGCTCATTCCCGAGGAGCAGCGGAATCGGGTCGGCACTTCGCTGCAATCACTCATCAGCAAGGATCTGATCCGCCCCGATCGGTCGGAGCTCCGGGAAGAGGACGCCTTCCGCTTCGCGCATATCCTGGTTCGCGACGCCGCGTACCGCGCCATACCCAAGGCCGGCCGGGCCGAACTGCACGAGCGGTTCGCCCACTGGCTCGAGACCAAGAGCCGAGATCGGGCGGGTGAGTACGAAGAGATCGTGGGCTACCACCTGGAGCAGGCCTATCGGTCGCTGGCGGAGCTCGGTCCCAGCAACGAGCGGACCGTGGCCCTGGGACGGCGGGCCGCCCAGCCCCTGGCCTCGGCCGGGAGACGCGCGTTCGCCCGGGGCGACATGCCGGCTGCGGTCAACCTGCTGTCTCGCGCGGCCTCGCTGGCTCCGGCTGAGGATCCCGGACGAACCGAGCTCCTGCCCGACCTGGCGTTCGCCCTCATGCAGACCGGTGACTTCGGCGGCATGCAGGCGGTGCTGGACGACCTGAAGAGAGCGGCTACGGCGGCCGGCGATCCGGGCCTGCAGGCGCACGCCGCGATCCTCGACCTGTGGATCCGATTGTTCACCCAGCCGGAGGGCTGGGCGGACGAGGCGCATCGGGAGGCGACTCGCGCCATCTCGACGTTCGACGCCCAGGGCAACGAACGGGGACTGGCCAAGGGCTGGTCGCTTCTCGGACTGTTCCACATGATGAAGGGCCGGTTCGCGACGGCCGGTGAAGCGTGGG
>VAYC01000410.1 GCA_005885025.1 Actinomycetota bacterium
CACCGCCGGCTGGTCGTCCTCGGGGTGCTGGCCATCTTCGGGCTGAGCCTCGGGCTCGTCCCGCTGGTCGGAAGCGAGTTCTTTCCGCCCTCGGACGAGAACCAGTTCCGGGTGTTCGTGCGGGGCCCGGTCGGGACGCGCGTCGAGGAGACCGAGAAGCTCGCGGGTCGGATGGAGCAGATCATCCGTGAGAACCTGCGCCCCGGCGAGCTCAAGACGATCATCTCCTCGGTCGGCGTCCCGAGCGGCCGGTCGGCCATCTTCTCCAGCAACAGCGGACCCCACGCCGCCCAGGTCGAGGTCTACCTGACGAGCCTCGACCAGCGGAAGCGCCGCGACGTGGAGATCGTGGCCGCCTTGCGCTCGAAATTTGCCGGGGAGTTCCCGGGAACGATCAGCTACTTCAACCTCGGTGGCATTGTCAGTCGCGTGCTCAACCGTGGGTCCCAGAACCCGCTCGAGCTGGAGGTGCTCGGCTATGATCTCGCCGACGCGACGTCCCCAACGTGGCCGATGTCCAGATCAGCCGGGAGGAGAACTACCCGCAGTTCACCGTGGTCGTGGACAGGGAGAAGGCGGCCAGCGCCCGGCTCAACCAGCTCAACATCGCGCAGGCCGCCCTGTTCTCCCTCAACTCCAACGTGAGCGTGAATCCCGCGATCTTCACCGACCCGCGAACCGGGAACCAGTACAACATCGTCGTCCAGCTCGACGAGCCATTCCGGGTCCGGCCCGAGGACCTCGGGAAGATCTTCGTGACCACGCAGGCCAGCCGTCCCGTCCTGCTCTCGACGGTGGCCGAGATCAAGCGCGAGCTCGGGCCCGTGCAGATCGAGCGGAAGTACCAGCAGCGCCTGATCCGCGTCTCCGCCAACCCGGCGGGCCGGGACCTCGGGGCGATCTCGAGCGACATCGAGAAGCGCCTCGGAGAGCTTCAGCTCCCGCCCGGCTTCGCCGTGAAGATGGGAGGCCAGACGGCGCAGCAGCGGGAGGCATTCTCGAGTCTCGCCTTCACGATGGTCCTGGCCCTCCTGCTCGTCTACATGGTGATGGCCGCCCAGTTCCGCTCGCTCAAGGACCCCTTCATCATCATGTTCTCGGTGCCCATGGGGATGATCGGCGTGATCTGGGCGCTCTTCCTCACCCACACCACGCTGTCGACCACGTCCTTCATGGGGATCATCATGATGGTCGGCATCGTCGTGTCGAACGGCGTCCTCCTCGTCGAGTACACCAACGAACTGCGCCGTCACGGCCTGCCGCTGGCTGAGGCGGTCGTCCGGGCGGGGCGGACCCGGCTCCGGCCTATCCTGATGACGACGCTCACCACGATCGTGGGGCTGATTCCCATGGCGCTCGGCATTCTGGTGGGGAGCGAGGCCAACGCCCCCCTGGCGCGGGCAGTCATCGGCGGCCTGGCCGTCTCGACGGTGCTGACGCTCGTGCTCATTCCCACGCTCTACACCATCCTGGAGGAGCGCTTCCCGCGGGTGCTGCCTGCCGAAGACGCTACGGCCTCCTGAACCCGCGGGCCTCGCTGCCCGCTTCCGTGACTTGGAAGGAGTGGAGACGCCACCGCCATGCACCCGCGAGCCTTCACGGTCGGTCTCGTCCTCGCCTCCGCGCTGTCCATGGTCCCGGTCGTCCGGGCTCAGCAGAGTCCCGGCGGCGAGCTCACGGTCGCCTCGCCGACGCCGGGGAAGGTCCTGACGCTCGAGGAGGCGGTCGCCCTCGCGCTGCGCCAGCAGCCGACGATTAGCGCCGCCCAGCAGTCGGAGCTGGCGGCCCGGGCCCGGATCGGCCAGGCCCAGTCGGCGTACTACCCGCGCTTCGACTGGCTCACGTCCGCCGGGCGCAGCCAGACGTTCAGCCAGAGCCTCAACGCGCCCGTCTCCGGCAACTCGATCGCGACCGCGGTCCAGGGCACGCAGATCCTCTACGACTTCGGCAAG
>VAYC01000123.1 GCA_005885025.1 Actinomycetota bacterium
GAGCAGATCCTCGAACGCAGCACGACTGTAGAGGTTGGTGTCCCCCGAGAACGCCCGTCCTTTGAACGTCACCTTGCGGATCGTCGAGTACTGGGTCAGCGTGTAGACGATCTGGGCCTTTTCGAGCCGGACGGCAGGCGTCTCTTGCTGGAGGGCTTGGCCTGGGGGTTCCACGTCAACCATGGCGTTGCCCCCGGCCAGCGCGGTGATCGTGAGCGTCGCGTTCGCGGGGAGGTCGCTCCTGATCTGGGCGGCCAGCTCCGGTGCGGAGGGACCAGCCGCCAAGGCGTCCAGGGAAAGCTTTCCGACCGCCACGCTGAAGGGCTCCGTCCGCCTCGTGACGAATAACTTCCCGCCCTTCACGAACCAGACCTC
>VAYC01000124.1 GCA_005885025.1 Actinomycetota bacterium
CTGCTGGGGGATCCCGAGGGTTTGACGGAGGGCGACTGGCCGGGGGTGGGGCTGGCAGCGCCGGGGGGCGAGCCCAGTGACGCCGCGCCGCTCTTCACGCAGGCAGCGGCCAGGAGGCCCACACCCAGAACCACCATGCCGAGCCGCTTCATCGAATTCCTCTCTCTCGAAGGTCTGTCGCCTCATGGTCGCTATCTGGGGCAACCACCCCTTCGCCGGCGTGTAACGGTTCTGTCACAGGGAGGATGAGGCGGAACTGGGAGCCCTGGCCGAGCTCGCTTCGGACCTCGATGTCGCCTCCCAGGAGCCGGGCGTTCTCCATCGCGATGGCCAGACCCAGACCGCTGCCGGTGCCGGCCCGAGAGGGATCGGCTTTGTAGAAGCGCTCGAACAGATGCGGGAGGTGTTCCCGAGGGATCCCCGGCCCGGCGTCGTTCACCTCGACGAACGCGGCGTGGCGGTCCCTGCCCACGGTCACGCGCACCTGTCGTCCGCCGTGCTCCAGAGCGTTCCCCACCAGGTTCGCAAGGATCCGCTCGAGCCGGCGACGGTCGGTGGCGAGGACCAGCCCGTGGCCATCGACGGCGACCCTTCCGTCCCAGCCGCGGGCTCGCAGGACCGCCCCCAGCAGCGGCAGAACCTCCACCGGCTCTTCCTGCACGGTCTCCCGCCCTGCGTCGAACCGGGAGATCTCCATGAGCTCGTCTACGAGCCTGCGCAGACGCGTCACGTCCTGGATCAGCAGCTCGGCGGGGCGACGCGACTCCGGCGGCATCCTGTCGAGATGCTCCCGGAGGATCGACGCCTCGCCGACCAGGGCGGTGAGCGGCGTACGGAGCTCGTGGGCCACGTCGGAGGTGAAGCGGCGTTCTCGAGCTTGGGCGTCGGACAACGCGGTGATCTTCGCCTCGAGGGCTTCTGCCATCTCGTTGAACGAGGAGGCCCACATCCCGAACTCGTCCTGACCCTCCACCGGAAGGCGCGTCGCCAGCAACCCCTCGGCCATCGACCGAGCGGCCATGGTCGCACGGGCTACCGGGTCCAGGGTCCGCTTCGCGAGCGAGCGCCCCACGACGCCGGCGAGAAGGAGCACCACGACCCACCCGACCAGCAGCACGTTGCGTAATTGCGTGAGCTCCCCATAGATCCGATCTTCCGAGAAGACGAAGTACAGCTCGTCGGTCGAACCTGGGATCCGCGCACCGACCAGGAGCAGATGCCGGCCGCCACCGTCCACGCGTTCGTAGGCGAGGTTGCCCTGCTGGACCAGCGAACTGAGATCGTCCGGGATCGGAGGATCGAACGAGGTGTTCGAGGGCGTGCCGACGTCCGCGCGCACCAGGATCACGTGCAGGTCGGTTTTCTCGAAGGTGGTCAGCAGCTCCTGGGACTTCGGTTCGTCGAGCGGCACGGACCTCTGGGCGAGGAGGAGATCGAATCTCGTCTCGTTCTTCGCGCGATCACGCGACTCTGCCAGTCTGGCCTGCCGGACCAGCAGGAAGGACCCGAGGGCCAACGCACCGGCGGAGATCCCCGCGACCACGACGAAGGCGATGGCCAGGCGGCGCCGGAGGCGGCTGGGGTGGATGCGGCGAGGCATCCCTCAGGGCCGCTCGAGACGGTAGCCCACGCCGCGCACGGTCTTGATCATCCTGGGATGCGCGGGATCCTCCTCCAGCTTCGCCCTGAGGCGCTGTACGGCCACGTCCACCAGGCGGGAGTCCCCCAGGTAGTCGTAGTTCCACACCCGCTGGAGCAGCAACTCGCGCGTGAAGACCTGCCCCGGGCGGCGGGCCATCTCCAGGAGAAGCCGGAACTCGGTGGCCGTCAGCGAGAGATCCTTGCCGTCCTTCCTGGCGGTGAAGCCGGCGGGATCGACCTCGAGCAGGCCCACCGAGAGCCTGGTCTCCTCGGGCGCCGCCTGGGCTCGGCGCAGGACGGCCCGGACCCGCGCCACGAGCTCGGGCATCTCGAACGGCTTGGTCACGTAGTCGTCGGCGCCCGACTCGAGGCCCACGACCACGTCCAGCGTGTCGGTCCGGGCCGTCAGCATGACGATCGGCACCCGGCTCTGCTTGCGGATCTCGCGACAGACCTCGAACCCGTCCAACGAAGGGAGCATCACGTCGAGGACGATCGCGTCGAAGGGATCGTGAAGGGCCCGGGTCAGTCCCTCCCGGCCGTCGACGGCCGCCGTCACCCGGAACCCGGCCTCCTTCAGGCCCAGGGAGGCGATCTCCCTGATCGACGGGTCGTCCTCGACGAGCAGCACTCGCTCATCCACGGTGCCTCAAGGGTAAGCCACGGGAACGGCCAAAGGAACGTGGAGGGACCGTGCCGGCGGGTGGCGGTTCAGCCACCGGCGGCCGGACAAGCGCTCCAGAGCCCTCGACCCGCGGCTCGAGCCTCTCGCTCCGCGGCCGAGAACTTCGGAGCCATGGCAGTATCCGGCGGCACCGCGTCGGACGTGGCATACCCGAGCCGAACCAGGGTCAGGTTGAACAGCTCCCCGCCGAGGTACACGTAGGCCAGGAGGCGTCCGTACCGGTCGCGGTGCGCCTGGTCGAAGGAGAGTCGAACGGTCTTCGCGGAGAGCCGGCTTCGAGCGTACAACCCGGCTTCCACCCCGTAGCACTCTCCCTTCCCCCCGTACCAGGGCACTTCCGGGGTGTCGATCCCGATGAGCCGGACGCGCTCGTCCACCCCTAAGTAGGTGACGTGGATGGTGTCGCCATCGGTCACCTTGGTCACCGGCACGAGTGGGGAGCTGGAGGGAGGACCGCGGCTCGAGCCTGACGAGCAGGCAGCCGTCAGGGTCGCCGCTACGACGATCGCCAACGGGGTCCTGGACGGCATCCGCATCACAGCACCGTAGCGGCACCCTCTGACACGCCCGAGCGGGACGCCTATCCAGAGATGGGGCGGTGCTCGAAGGGTGTAGACAGAACGACGGTGGTTCGGGTCTGCACACCCGCCTTCTCACGCAACCGTCGGAGGAAATCCTCCAACTCCGTCGTGGTCCGCGTCCTCACCTTGAGGATGTAGTTCTCATCTCCAGCCACCGAATGACAGTCTTCGACCTCGGGGAACTCCAGGACGCGTTGAGGCAGGTCGTCGGGTTGCTTGGGGTCCAGTGGCATGACCGAGACCAGCGCGGTCACGAACAAGCCGATCGCCTCGGAGTCCACCTCGGCACGGTAGCCGCGAATGACGCCTGCCTGCTCGAGCTTGCGGACCCGCTCGTGGACGCTGGACGGAGACAGGCCCACCTCTTTGCCGATCTCAGCGAAGGTGGCCCGGCCGCTCCGCTGGAGAGCGGCCAGGATGACCTCATCCCGCTTGTCGAGCATGCCGACATATTATCCGAGAAGCTGCTCTTTGGCCGAACAAACGAGCGCCAATGACACCACTTGCCGAAGTATCGGCACCCACGGTACCCTGGATCCGTCATTCTTTCGATCACCTCCCAAGAAGGCGGGCCCGGTGGAGCAGAACGGCGGGGCGATGAACGAGCATGACACCACCCCGGTCCTGCCCGGCCAGCCGTTGCTCCGCAACCAGGATCGGCCAGGCCACCGGGAGCCCCACGCCCACGCGACGGAGCAGCCGTTCCACTACCCGCTGGAGCGCGAATTCATCGAGCCAGACTGGACGCGTCTGCCGGGTTATCGGGACGTCACGAAGGAGCAGTGGGAAAGCGCGCAGTGGCAGCGGGCCCACACCATCAAGAACCTGAAGGAGCTCAAGGCTGCGTTCGGCCCGCACCTCACCGACGAGCTCGCCACCGACCTCCAGCGGGACATGCTGGAGCGAGCCACGATGTCCATGCTGGTCCCTCCCCAGATGATCAACACGATGGACGAGCGGGACCTCTATCGCGACCCGGTTCGCCGGTACATGGCCCCCGCGCTGACCGATCGCCAGGTCGAGTGGCCGAGCCATCCCTATGCCACGCGGGACAGCCTCCACGAGGCCGACATGTGGGCGGTGGAGGGACTGACACACCGGTATCCCACCAAGGTGCTGGCGGAGATCCTTCCCACCTGCCCACAGTACTGCGGCCATTGCACCCGCATGGACCTGGTGGGGAACTCCACCCCCACGGTGGCCAAGTACAAGTTCGAGCTCAAGCAGCCCGACCGCCTCGAGATGATGCTCGACTATCTGCGCCGGACGCCGAGCGTTCGCGACGTGGTGGTGTCGGGCGGGGACGTGGCCAACATGCCGGCCAAGCGGCTGGAGGAATTCGTCTCCGGGCTGATGGACATCCCGAACATCCAGGACATACGTCTGGCGACCAAGGCGCTCATGGGCCTGCCCCAGCATTTCCTCCAGACGGAGGTCCTGGAGAGCATGGAGCGGCTGGGCGGGAAGGCCCGCGAGCGAGGCGTCAGCATCGCTGTCCACACGCACGTCAACCATGCCAACCAGCTGACTCCGCTCGTGGCCAAGGCAACCAACTACTTCTTCGAGTTCGGCTTCCGCGACGTTCGCAACCAGGGAGTCCTGTTGCGCGGGGTGAACACCACCCCGAAGGACCTGCTGAATCTGTCCTTCACGCTGCTCGACCGGTGCCGCATCCTTCCCTACTACTTCTACATGTGCGACATGATCCCGAACTCGGAGCATTGGCGGACCGCCGTGTGGGAAGCGCAGGCTCTCCAGCACGCGCTTATGGGCTACCTGCCCGGGTTCGCCACGCCCCGGATCGTGTGCGACGTGCCGTTCGTAGGGAAGCGATGGGTCCACATGGTCGAGGAGTACGACCGGGAGAAGGGGATCTCGTTCTGGACGAAGAACTACCGAACAGGCATCGAGTACGACGATCCCGAGGCGTTGCGGCGTCGGTATCCCTACTACGACCCCATCTACACGCTGCCCGAATCCGGCCAGGGGTGGTGGCGCGAACACACGCGGGAGTTGCTCCCCGCCTCCTAGCGGTACCCTGAGTCCGCCATGCTGTCGGAAGCATTCGAGATCAGCACCTCTGGCCGCCTCGTCACCGACATCACCGATCGCGTCGAGGCGTTCTGCAAGGAAGCCCGCGACGACGGGATTGTCCACGTGTTCCTCCCCCACGCCACGGCCGGACTGGCCCTGATGGAGACGGGCTCAGGGTCGGAAGAGGATCTCGAGGGCGTCATCGCCCGCTTGCTGCCCCGGGATGACCGCTACGTCCACCGCCACGGTTCGACCGGCCATGGTGGCGATCACCTGCTCCCCGTCTTCGTCAGCCCATCGCTCGCGCTTGCGGTCGAGCGCGGGGGACTGGCACTCGGCACGTGGCAGCGGGTCGTCGTGATCGATCCCAACCGGGAGAACAACCGGCGCCAGGTTCAGCTGAGGCTCGTGGGCGGCTGA
>VAYC01000125.1 GCA_005885025.1 Actinomycetota bacterium
GTGGTTGTGGTGGCGCGTCCAGGTCACCGACCAGTCGGGCCAGGTCATTCGAAGCTTCAAGCAGCATGGCGAGGCGCTCTCCGTCTCCTGGACCGGGCTCGACACAGTCGGCCAGCCGGTTCCGGTCGGCAGCTACACCATGACGATGTTCGCGGGCAGGAACGGCCGAAGTGCCTTGCCGGCGTCACTGTCGCTTGCCGTGGTCCCCGAGCCCACGCCCAGCCCCTCTCCGTCGCCCAGCCCTTCAGGCTCGCCCTCGCCGTCCCCTTCCCCGTAGCGCTCAGCCCCTCTGGAGCGGCGTCCGCGGGCGGGAAGAACAGCCAGCCTGGCTCGGTTACCCTCAACAGACGTGGCAGAACTCCAGGTTGGCTCGAAGGCTCCAACCGTTCCCGGCGTGGACTTCGGTGGCGGACCGACGGCCCTGTTCTTCTACAAGGTGACCTGTCCGGTCTGCCAGATGGCGGCGCCGGCTGCCGGGAAGTTCGAGCAGGCCTATCCCGGGCGGATCGTGGGCGTCGGGCAGGATCCCGAGGAGAAGCTCAGCGAGTTCGACCGGCAATTCGGACTCGGGTTCGGTTCGGTCCCCGACCTCCCCCCGTACGGCGTCTCCGAGGCCTACGGCATCATCTCCGTCCCAACACTTTTCCTGGTTGGCAGCGAGGGGACGTTGCTCGAGTCGGTGCCGTCCTGGGACCGCGACGGCTACAACTCCGTCTCCGAACGCCTGGCGAAACTCCTCGGCGTGGACCCCGCTCCGATCTCAGAACCGAGCGACGGGCTGCCGGCGTTCCGCCCCGGCTGAAGCGCCCGCAACGCGCGCTAGGTCGGCGCGCCCTGCGGGAGAGTTTTGAGACGCATTCCCGACTGTCAAACGTACGGGGAACCGTCCGTTCAAACGTACGTTCCAGCCAGCGAGGCCGCTGGGCGGCACCAGAGACCGTGCACCCGCCTTCGCTCGACCTCGGTAGACTGCGGCCATGGCGGTGGTCAAGCTGCGCTCGCCCCTCCGTGAGTTGGCCGGTGGCTCGAGCGAGCTCGAGTTCGACGGGCGCACGGTTGGCGAGGTGCTTTCAGGTCTGGAGGCCGCCCATCCCAAGCTCATCGGCTGGGTCATCGACGAGCGGGGCTGCGTCCGCCCCCACGTGAACGTCTTCCTGAACGGCGAACGGGCCACGCTGGATGAGCGGGTTCAAGCGAAGGACCGGATCCACGTCCTGCCCGCCATCTCGGGCGGCGCGGTGAGCGTGGCCGAGCGCACCCGTCCCAAGATGCAGGCCGTCTCGCCGGAGGCTGCCGAAGAAGCCGAGCTGCTCGTTGGAACCCGCAAGGGCCTGTTCATCCTGCGAGGTCCTCGAGGCGGCCCCATGCAGCAGGTGGCCCGCACGTTCAGCGGGAACACCGTCGAGTACGCCATGCGAGACCCGAGGAGCGGCACCTATCTCGCCTCGGTCACCCACGGGCAGTACGGTCCGCGCCTGTACTACGCGGACGATCCGCTCGGCGAGTGGGACCAGGCCAAGGGTCCGGCCTTCCCAGAGGACGCGGGGTCGGCGATCGATCGGATCTGGGTGGTTGTGCCGGGAGAGGAGATCGATGTCCTCTGGGCCGGAGTGGCGCCGGCGGCCCTGTTCAGGAGCGAGGACGGTGGCCGCTCGTGGGAGATCAACCGTGGGCTGTGGGACGAGCCCAGCCGCCCCAGCTGGCAGCCGGGGGCGGGCGGGATGTGCCTTCACTCGATCTGCCCGTGGCCCGGCGAGCCGGACGTCATGGCCGTGGGGATCTCGGCGGCCGGCGTCTGGCTGACCGAGGACGGCGGCCGGTCTTGGCGGAGAGGCAACAAGGGCCTCGTGGCGCGGTATCTGCCCGAAGACGCCCGGGACGGTGCGGTCGACCTCTGCGTGCACAACATGTACCGATCTCCGCTGGAGCCCACCACGCTGTACATGCAGTTCCACGGAGGCGTGTACCGCTCCGATGACTCGGGGGAGGCCTGGAACGACATCGGATCGCAGGGCGGCCTCCCTTCGGACTTCGGATTCCCTCTGGTGCAGGACCCGAACGACGCCGGCCGTGCCTTCGTCATCCCCCTGCGTGGCGACTTCGACCGGGTCACGCCCGAGGGCAAGGTCCGCGTGTTCGAGACCAAGGATCGCGGGGCGACGTGGGCGCCGCTGGAGACCGGGTTGCCCCAGGGCGAGGCGTACCTCACGGTCCTGCGCCAAGCCTTCGGCCACGACGGCTACGAACCGCTCGGGCTGTACTTCGGGGCCGAGTCCGGCGAGGTCTTCGGCTCCGCCGACGGGGGAGCCACGTGGACCACCGTGGCGGAGCATCTCGCGCCGGTGACGTCGGTGCGCTGCTCCTCCTAGCGTCGCTCGGCCAGGTACCCCTTCCCCATCTCTTTGAGCCGAGCGTGCGCGCCACCGTACACCGCGGGCCCGGGCAGGTACGCCTTGCGGATCTTCGTGACGATCGAGTAGTTCGGGTCGACCACGTTGGCCACCGGCGTCTCGCTGGCCTGCGTGAGGAGCTGATAGGCGTCCAACTGGTCCATGCCGAACTCGCCGGCCAGCCACTGGACCAGATCGGCCTGGGCGATGCGGAAGGCGTCTTCCAGCGGCCGGGACGAGCCCACGCTCATGACGTAGTCGTCGTTCTCCAGGCGCGGCCATGGCGTGGCCATGCCCTTCAGGAGTTCGACGACCAGCACCGTGTCCATGGCGGCCTCGACGGCCACGCCGCAAGACTCGCCCTCGCCCTGGCGGCAGTGGCCGTCGCCGAGAGAGAACAGAGCGCCCTGGACGTTGACCCCCAGATAGCACGTCGTCCCGGCCCGCATCTCGGGGGTGTCCATGTTCCCTCCGAAGTTGTCGGGAACCAGCGACAACCGCGTCTCGAGGTTCGCCGGAGCCACCCCCACCGTCCCGTGCATCGGATCGAGCGGCAGTTGCACCGAGTAGTCACCGCGGAGTGCCCGATAGGTGACCGTCCGGTGCTTTGCGTCGACCTCGTACATCCAGATGCGCTCGGGAAGCGGGTCCTGGAGCCCTGCGGTCCTGGGCGTGCCCGTCAGCGAGCCGAAGAACGGGATCGTGCTGGAGGCGGCCCAGTCCCTCGATGGCTCGATGGACACGAAGTGCAGCGCCAGCGTATCTCCCGGCTCGGCCCCCTCCACCTCGAACGGCCCGGTCTGCGGATTGACGAACGGGAACTGGATGACCTTCGACACGAGGTCGTCGGGCCCTCGCACCTTCCCGCCGAACGCGTCTTCCGTCCAGACCTCGAGCACCGTTCCCGGCTTGATCGTTCGGACCGGCTTGACTCCCCCGAACGTCCACGCGAACTCCGAGAGGTTCGGCCGATATGCGAGGACGTCCACGAGCCGCTCGTCAGCGGGGAACGGGGGCGGCCGGCGGTGGCAGCGGCGCGGCCGGCTCCTCGATGAAGATCCGACCGGTGTCGCGGATGCGCTCCGGATGAGCGACGTAGAGGTAGATCAGGTACAGGACGCCAACCCCCATCCCGATCCCGTCGATCGGCCCAACCAATGTGTACGGGGCAGGAAGCCTCACCACGAAGCTGAACACGGACTGGCCCACTCCGATGCCGGTGAAAAAGGCCGGCACGAAGGCCGCGATCCCGGCCAGCGGGACCAGCCCGTGCAGGAGCGGGTTGAACTCGCTCCTCCGCTCCCGCAGGTAGAACAGGAGGCAGGCCAGGTCCACCAGCATGTAGATCGCGATGATGATGGCCACGTCGATGGTGGCCACCAGGACGAACGCTACCGGGAACGGCCCGTACTTCGCGCCGAGCCAGAGGGACAGGAACACCCCCACCACGAACTGGGCGAAGACCGCTACGTCGGGCGACTTCCACCGAGGGTGGACGTGGGCGAAAGCCCTGGGAAAGACCAGTCGGATCCGGGCCATGGCGTACCACGTCCGGGTGGTGGCGTTGGAGGCGGCATTCGAATTGGCGATGGCAGAATTGGCGATGGCCAGGAACACCAGCACCCACCCCGCGCCCCACACCTTCCGCGCCAGGAAGTCCCAGGGGTTGCCGCCGCCCACGCCGGCGAACCCGGCGAACTTGGCCGGGCCGAAGTACACCACGGCCGCGTACGTGGTCAGGACGTAGAAGAGGCCGATCCCGATGCACGAGTACACCACCGCGAGCTTGATGTTGCGGCGCGGGTCGATCGTTTCTTCTGCCAGAGGAGCGGCCGCCTCGAATCCGATGAAGGCGAGGATCGTGTAGATCGATCCCGCCACCACTCCCGAGAACCCGGTGAACCCCTTTACCGTTGCGAACTTCGTCCCGAACACGCTCAGGTCGTTGGCGCCGCCGGCCTTGACGATCAGCCAGACGGCCAGGGCCGCGAACACACCGATCTCGAACAGGCCGATCAGCGTTCCGGTCCGCGCGCTGAGCTGGATCCCGAAATATCCGAGGACGAACACCACGATGGCCGCCGCCAGCGCAGCGACCCACCACCACTGGCTGTAGCGCCACCCGAACTCCTGGTGCAGGACCGTCGCCACGAGGTGGCCGAAGATCAGATAGAGCAGCGGGGCCACCAGCGGCTCGACCCACGCATATCCCCACGCCACCAGGAAGCCCACCGAGGGGTGGATGCCCCGGGCCGTGTAGGTGTAGAAGCTGCCGGCCGACGGGAGGTGCTTGGCCAGCTCTCCGATCGAGATGGCCACCAGCAGACATCCGATCAGCGCCAGGATGACCGCGAGCGGAAGCGCGCCACCCGCGAACCCAGCGCCCGCGATGATCGAGAACGCCACGGCCGCCGCCGGCGCCATGTGGGTGATCGACTGGAACAGGACCTCTCGCAGCCCGATGGCCTCACGAGCGAGGCCGGCGGAGGGGGCGCGTCGCTCCATCTCTAGACCTCCTTGCCCTGGTATGGACCATTCTGAGGGTGGGGCCTCGGGAAGGAAAGTCGGGCCTGCGGGTTGCGGCCTACGCGGGGAAGGTGACAACACGCCAGGCCGTCAGCGCAACCCCCAGCACGA
>VAYC01000126.1:0-6329 GCA_005885025.1 Actinomycetota bacterium
TGTTGCCGACCCGGAGGGCTACGAAGGCGATCTGGGAGCCATCCGGCGACCACGCCGGCCGGGCGTCCTTGGTGGTGTTGTTGGTGAGTCTCGTGGGGCCGCTCCCGTTTGCGTTGAGGGCATAGAGCTCGAGCTGGGTCGTCCCGGGGGCGCAGCAACTCGAGTAGGCCAGCCCTGTGCCATCCGGATACCATGCGCCGTCGTAGTTCTTGCTGTTGACCTTGGTGAGCTGGGTCTGGGAAGTTCCATCAGAGTTCATGGTGAAGAGCTGGGACTCTCCCGTGCGGTCGGACTGGAACTCGATCTTGCCGTTGGCCCCAGGGAACGCTGCCTGCGCTGGCGTCGCTAGCACGAGCATGCTCCCCAGCAAGGCGACGGCGAGAACGAGGGCGAACGGGAGTCGAGGGAGGGAGGGCACGGTCGCTGTATCCTCCTCCATCCGGACGCCGATCTGAACACCCAAGCGTGTGAAATTCTTTCTCGGCGTCTCTCGGTGGCCGCTCGGGAACGCAGCTGGCCCTGTGCGACACTAGGACCAGCCGTACCGGGGCGTGGCGCAGTTTGGTTAGCGCGCCTGCTTTGGGAGCAGGAGGTCGGCGGTTCGAATCCGCCCGCCCCGACCGGATCATGGCCGAGCCGCCGCCAGATGAGCTCTTCCTCGTCCCGCATACCCACTGGGACCGGGAGTGGTACGAGCCCTTCGACCGGTTCCGCGAGCGCCTCATCGAGATGATGGACGTGTTGATCGAGCTGGCCGACCGGGAGCCGCGGTTCGCGCACTTCCACCTTGACGGTCAGGCGGCGCTGATCGATGACTACCTGGAGGCGAGGCCGGCCCGCGAATCCGACGTCCGGCGCCTGGCGAAGGAGGGCCGGATCTCGGTGGGGCCGTGGTATACGCAGATGGACGAGTTCCTGGTGTCGGGGGAGTCACACATCCGGAACCTGGAGTGGGGGATGGCACGCGCTCGCGAGCTCGGCGCGGCGGCGCCCATCGCCGGCTACCTTCCCGACCAGTTCGGCCACATCGGGCAGATGCCTCAGATCCTCCAGCGAGGAGGTCTGGGCCGCGCGGTGGTGTGGCGAGGAGTGCCGTCGGCCGTCGACAGGACCGCTTTCTGGTGGGAGGGTGCGGATGACAGCCGCGTCCTCACCGAGTACCTGGCTTTCGGATACAGCATCGGGGCGTACGTGGGGCAGTGCCAGGACGCCGAGAGCCTGCGCATCGCGCTGGCCCAAGCCGCCGAGTGGATCCGTCCCTACTCGCCCCGTCGACGACTGCTCGTCACGGTCGGCACCGATCACACCGTCCCCGCGGCGCGCCTCGCCCCGTTGCTGGAGGACGTCAATCGGGACGGCGGCCTCCAGGCACGGATCGGTTCGCTCTCCGATTACCTGAGGTCCGAGGAGCCTGCGGGCGAGCTCCCCGCCTGGCGGGGCGAGCTTCGCTCCGCCGCTCGGGCCCACCTCCTGCCAAACGTCTACTCGGCGCGCGTCGATCAGAAGCGACGCCGGGGCCGCGTCGAGGCCCTGATCGAGCGCTACGCGGAGGCGCTGGCCGCGCTGGTTCCCGGATTCGCGTGGCCCGAGGAGAAGCTGAGGCGGGCGTGGCGGCTGCTGCTGTGGAACGGCGCCCACGATTCGGTGTGCGGCTGCTCGGTGGACCAGGTGGCCAGGGACGTCGATGCCCGGTTCGACGAAGCCGAAGCGCTCGCCACACAGATCCGCGACGACGCCCTTCAGTCATTGGCCTCCCGAATGTCCGCGACGGGCTGGATGTACTTCAACCCCTCGCCGTTCGAGCGTGGAGGAGTTCCCGGGTTGGGGTGGTGGGTGGGGCCGGAAGATCCCTACAAGGGGCCGGTTCCGTTCCATCCTCCGATCGCGCTCGAAGAGCGGCAGGGCGGCGTCCTGGCCGGCGAGTTCATGCTGCGCCTGGTGGACGAAGGCGATGTGGGAGACCTCTACACGTTTTGTCCGAGCCCCGATTCAGCGCCCCGTGATCCAGCGTTCTTTGGGCGGCTCGGAGACAGTCTGATCGCTACGTTCGATGATGGACTCCTGGTCGAGATGCGAGCCGAGCGACGCCCGGAGAGCCCATCCGTCTACCTGCATCTCCGCATACAGAACAATCGTCCCGACCACCGGCTGCGCTTGCACGTGTCCACTGACTCGGCGCAGGGGTCAGTGGCGCTGTCTCCCTTCGAGGTCGTCCACCGACCGCTCGCCTCCGAAGGTGGTACCGAGGTGCCCTCGCACACCTGGCCCGCCAGAGGGGCGGTCGCCGCTGGAGGAGTGGGCCTCCTCCAGGAAGGAGTCTTCGAGTACGAGGTGATCCCCGACCCACCGGAGCTCGCCGTGACCCTCCTGCGCTGTATCGGTACGATCAGCAGGCCGCAGCTGGCGACACGGGCATGGGCGGCGGGCCCCGACATCCCCACTCCGGAGGCTCAAATGATCGGAGAGCATCGCGTGTCGCTGACCCTTCATCGGGGCCTCCGTTCGGATGAACTGCCAGCCGCGTGGGAGCGGGCCCACCTCGTGATGCATCCCGTTCGGACGCCGGGGGGAGGCGACCTTCCGGCTCGGGGCTCCCTGCTCGCGATCGAGGGCGCCCAGCTCTCAGCGGTGCGCAAGGTCGATGGGCGAGTCAAGGTCCGGATCTGGAACCCCTCGCTCGAGCCCCGCACGGCCCAGGTGGCGGGACGGGCGATCGAACTCGGCCCTGCCAAGATCGCTGACGTCGAGCTCTGAGCGCCCGAATCCGCCGGAGAGCGGATTTCCAGTACGCTCGATGAGCGAACATGCAGATCACCGTCGAGGAGACCGACAAGCACGTCGTGCGCCTGACCGTGGAGGTGCCGCCGGAGGAATTCGAACGGGACCTCGACCGCGCGTACCGGAAGGTCGCGGGTCAGGTGAAGATCCCCGGCTTCCGCAAGGGCAAGGTGCCGAAGAAGATCATCGACGCTCGGGTGGGGAGAGAGCACGTCCTGGAGGAGTTCATCAAGGATTCCTTGCCCGCCTACTACGTGCGGGCGCTCCACGAGCAGGAGCTCGCTCCCATCGCAGACCCGGAGATCGACCTCGATCGCCTGGAGGACGGCCAGCCCTTGCGGTTCACGGCCACCGTCGAGGTTCGTCCTCGGCTCACGCTTGCCCCCGAGCAGTACAGGGGATTGGAGGTGGAAGCGCCTTCCACGGAGCCGCGTGAGCTCGAGATCGACGAATACGTGGACCACCTCCGCGAGCGGTTCGCGGAGCTGGAAGTCGTGTCGCGGCCGGCGCAGAAGGGTGACTACGTGCTGGCCGACGTGCGTGCCTCGGTGCACGGCCAGGAAGTTCCGGAGGCGTCGCGGATCGGATTCCTCACCGAGGTCGGATCCGAGGAGATCGTCCCCGAGCTCGACCGGGAGCTCGAGGGCAAGCGCAAGGGCGACATCCTGAAGTTCAACGCGACCCTGCCCGAACGGTTCGGGGAGAAGAGCGGGACGGAGGTCACGTTTCAGGTCCTGGTCAAGGAAGTGAAGTCGAAGAAGCTGCCGGCGGCGGACGACGAGTTCGCCCGGACCGCATCGGAGTTCGACACGTTGGAGGAGTTGCGGGAGGACGTGCGCTCGAAGCTTCGAACGCTCAAGGAGGCGGAGTCCCACGCCATCATCCGGGACCTCCTCTTGAACAAGGTGATCGAGGAGGTCGACGCGGAGCTCCCCGAGCGCATGGTGGATGAGGAAACCGACCGGCGCGTGGAGAGCGCGAACGAGCGGGCCGAGCAGGCGGGGACCACCCTGGAGGCCGTTCTCGAGTCGCAGGGCTGGGACGAGCTGCGCTTTCGCTCCGACGCCCGGGCTCACGCCGTCCGGGGGCTCAAGGCAGACCTGGTCCTGGAGGCCGTGGCCCGACAGGAGGGAATCCAGGTGACGGCGGAAGACCTGGACCGGGAGATCCGCGGCCTCGCCGAGGCCACCGGGCGCGACCCGAAAGAGGTACGCAGGATTCTGGAACGTTCCAGACAGGTCACATCACTGGCCGGTGATATCATCCGATCGAAGGCCCTTGACCTACTCGTCGAGTCGGCCGAAGTAATGAGAGAAGGCGCTCCGGCCACCCAAGAGCCGGACCCCTCCGTGAGCCAAGAGGACAAAACATGATCAGACCACAGGATTACCTGGTTCCCGTCGTCGTCGAGCAGACGAATCGCGGCGAACGGTCGTTCGACATCTACTCGCGGCTGCTCAAGGAACGCATCGTGTTCCTCGGAACGCCCATCGACGACAATGTGGCGAACCTCGTGATGGCGCAGCTCCTGCACCTGGAGAGCGAGGAGCCCGAGAAGGACATCCACCTCTACATCAACTCGCCGGGCGGCGACGTGTCCTCGACGTTCGCCATCTACGACACCATGCAATACGTCCGACCCGACGTGTCGACGATCTGCATGGGACAGGCCGCGTCCGGCGCGGCCGTGCTCCTCGGCGCGGGCACTACCGGGAAGCGGTACGCCCTCCCGCATTCCCGGGTCCTGATCCACCAGCCCCACGGGCAGGCCGGCGGCCAGGCCGTGGACATCGAGATCCAGGCCAAGGAGATCCTCCGTTACCGCGCGCTGGTCGACGAGGTCTTGGCCCAGCACACCGGCCAGCCCCTCGACAAGGTGAAGAAGGACACCGACCGCGACTTCATCATGACGGCGGAGCAAGCCAAGGAGTACGGCGTCATCGACGAGGTGATTTCTAGCCGAAAGACTCAGGTCGACTTGGCTTCACTTGCGGCCAAGGCGTCTTAGACTACGGAGCGCTGGAGGGGGGCCTTCGGCTGAACGAGGCCCGAGCGGGAACCGAAGGAGCAGGCGGACGTGGCGAAGTTCGGTGATTCCGACCTCTTGAAGTGTTCCTTCTGTGGGAAGTCACAGAAGCAGGTCAAGAAGCTCATCGCCGGCCCCGGCGTCTACATCTGCGACGAGTGTATCGACCTGTGTAACGAGATCATCGAGGAAGAGCTCTCCGAGACCGCCGAGCTGAAGCTCGACGAGCTCCCCAAGCCCATCGAGATCTACGCCTTCCTGAACGACTACGTGATCGGGCAGGAGCAGGCGAAGAAGGTCCTGTCGGTAGCGGTCTACAACCACTACAAGCGGATCCAGGTCGGCGCGGCAAGCGACGACGTCGAGCTCCAGAAGTCGAACATCGTCCTGCTGGGGCCCACGGGGTGCGGCAAGACTCTCCTGGCGCAGACGCTGGCGCGGATGCTGAACGTGCCCTTCGCCATCGCAGACGCCACCGCACTGACCGAGGCCGGTTACGTGGGGGAGGACGTCGAGAACATCCTCCTCAAGCTCATCCAGGCTGCCGACTACGACGTGAAGAAGGCGGAGACCGGCATCATCTACATCGACGAGGTGGACAAGATCGCGCGCAAGAGCGAGAACCCGTCGATCACCCGCGACGTGTCCGGGGAGGGCGTGCAGCAGGCGCTGCTGAAGATCCTCGAGGGCACCACGGCCTCGGTCCCACCGCAGGGCGGTCGCAAGCATCCGCACCAGGAGTTCATCCAGATCGACACCACGAACATCCTGTTCATCTGCGGGGGGGCGTTCGCCGGCCTCGAGAAGATCATCGAGAGCCGCGTCGGAAGGAAGGGCGTCGGGTTCGGGGCGGACGTCCGGCGGCTGGAGGAGAAGGACCTCGGCGAGATCTTCAGCCACGTGCTTCCCGAGGACCTCCTCAGGTACGGGCTGATCCCCGAGTTCGTCGGCCGACTCCCGGTCATCACCTTCGTGCACAACCTTGACCGCCAAGCCCTCATCGACATCCTCACGAAGCCGAAGAATGCGCTCATCAAGCAGTACAAGAAGTTCTTCGAGTTCGACGGGGTGGAGCTCGAGTTCTCCGAGGACGCCCTCGAGGCCATCTCGGACCAGTGCCTGCTTCGAGGAACGGGAGCGCGCGGTCTCCGGGCGATCCTCGAAGAGGTGCTGCTCAACGTGATGTACGAGCTCCCCTCCCGCAAGGACGTCACCAAGTGCTTGATCGACCAGCAGGTCGTCCTCTCCGGGGTCAACCCGACCCTCATCCCTCGCGGCGAGAAGGAGAAGGAGAAGGCTGCGAAGCAGCCGAAGGAACGTTCGGCCTAGGCGGTCAGATCTTCTCCACGGCGGCAAAGACGTCCTCCCGGGAGTGTGATGTCCCGATCACGGTGAAGGCAACGCCGTTCTCGATCCATCGGACCATCACACCGTTCGGGCTCGGGAGCACGTGAGCGGGGATTCCTCCGCGGATCGTGACGACGTCGTCGCCACCCTGCTCCATCACAGTGAGGCGGCCTAGGCT
>VAYC01000126.1:6427-10223 GCA_005885025.1 Actinomycetota bacterium
GCAGGGATTCTGATGGAGAAAGGGACGTGCAGCTGAGCCTCGCCGATGCTGGTTACCGGCGCGAGCTGCTCCCGTTCGGCGAAGGTCGCCGAATGCCCCCTCGCGATGGCTTCGGCCTCCACCGCGCGTTCGAAGCGCTTAAGGATTCCCATGTTTGCCTCCCGAATCGCTTGTCATGACTATCGGGCGGCGCCCACGACCGCTCAAGCCACCCGACGACGCACAGAGCCGTACGCCATCGAGGCTGGCCCCCACCGACATCAGGCGGGAGGAGAAGCGTGGCGTTTCCGTTGTTCAGCCGGCGTGGCGTTCGAGGTGGGTGTCCATCCGCGCCGAAAGGGCATCGATGCGGGAGCTCAACCGGGCATCGAGCGTATCGATCCGAGCGTTGAGGCTGGCCTCCAGGCTGTCGATGCGCGCGCTCAGACTCGAAGCTTGCGCGTCGATCCTGGACCCCAGCGCGTCGATCCTGGAGCCCAGGTAGTACAGGCTGCTGACGAGGGTTGCCGCCAACAGCTCGATCGCGGCCCACGCTACAGCGACCATCTCGCGACCAAATCTAGCACGGCGTTCCGACACGACCTCGGGAGCCCTAAACGATCCTGGCCTGTTACCGATTCATGCAGGAAATGATGAGGCAGCGGCTTCAGGTGGCCAACCGTCCGGCGGAAGATAGCCGGATGGGGGCGGAGACGTTCGAGACGTTCTACGAGGCCGAGCGGGACGGGCTGTTCGGAGCGCTCGTGCTCATCACGGGCAACCGGAATGAGGCGGAGGAGATCGCGCAGGACGCCTTCCTGGCTCTGTGGGAGCGGTGGGAGCGAGTGGCCGGATTGGAGAACCCCAGCGGGTACCTGTACCGGACGGCCATGAACGGGTTCCGGAGACGGCGCCGGAGGGCCGCCCTGGCGGTTCGAAAGGCCTTCCATCTGGCACCCACAGAAGACCTGTTTGCCCAGGCGGACGCCCGTCAGGTCGTCGCTCAGGCGTTGGCGGGTGTCAGCCGAAGGCAGCGAGCCGCCTTGGTCCTGACGGAGCTGCTGGGATTCACCTCGGAGGAGGCAGCGCAAGCTCTGGGGATCCGGCCGGTGACCGTGCGGGTCCTCGCGTCGCAGGGACGAGCCGCGATGAAGAGAAGCATGGAGCGAAGCGATGAGTGACTACCGAGATCTTCTGGAGCGAGAGCGTCGGCGGTTCAGGATGCCGCACGGGTCGATGGAGGAGCTGGAACGGCGTCGAGATCGCAAGCGGCGCAACCGGCGCATCGCTTCGGGCATCGTTGCCCTGGTCATCGCGGCGGCCGGGATCGGCGCCGGCCTGTACGCGCTTCGTCCGGCTGGAAACGGCAAGCCGGTGGTGACTCCGACCCCGACGGTCGCTCCTCCGTCGGCTCACGGCTTGCTGGCTCCCTCCGGCCCGATCCAGTTCGTGTCGCCGGAGAAGGGATGGGCCGTCAGGCCCAACGGCCAGATCGTTGCGACGGTTGACGGTGGAAAGACGTGGATGGTTCAGCACAAGGGGACTATGGCGATCATCGGAGTGCAGTTCATCGACGACATGCACGGCTGGGCCTTGGCCGAGAAGGGCGTGCTCCGGACGATGGATGGCGGAGGCAGCTGGGAGCCGGTCAGCGATCAGGCCTTCACCACCGTCCAGTTCGTGAACTCCCTGACGGGCTGGGGGATCAGGTCGGAGTCGTACACGCCGGCACCGCGCCAGCTCGTGAAAACTGAAGACGGAGGCCGCACCTGGACCGCCGAGGGGCTGGCAGCCGATTCCCTCTGCGCGCTCGACGACAAGGTTCTGTGGGCGGCCGGTGCGGGAGAGGGTGGAATCATGTTCGCTCGCTCGAGTGATGGTGGTGCCTCATGGGTGGACACCCCGATCCCGGTTCCTCAAGGAGAGCCCTGGACGGCGACGGTTCGCTGCGCCGGGATCGACGCCTGGGTCCTCGTCCAGGATGGCGGAGCCGCCGGGCATCTCCCCTACGCGCTGTATCACACCGCGGAAGGTGGGCCCGATGCGATCCCGGTGCTGCAGGAGGCAGGAACGCGTCCCCTCGGAAACGTCAAGGGTGTCGTGGACGCGCAGGACCCTTACCCGGGGCCCTTCGTGGCCTTCAACGGAGTGGACGCCCTGTTCGTCGGCTGGTGCCCCGCGTGCGGGAACTCGGTGGCTCTGTACGGGGCAGGCCCGGGCTGGACGCCACCGGTCGAGGTCGTGGATCAGGGGTGGACCCCATCCGGTATCTCATTCGCTGACCGCGACCACGGCTGGATCCTGCTCGAACATGGCGGTCTGGGCGTGGGCGGGTTCGGCTGGACCGTGATGGCCACCTCGGACGGCGGGAAGACCTGGTCGGCGGCGACCCTAGGGTAAGGCCCGGCCGGACGGCTTGGCCCTCGATTCATGGACGGCCTGCCAGCAGTACCAGGCGGGGACCGTTCGGTATGGACGGAATCGGTCGCCTTCCGCCTCGAGTTGTTTCGGCTTCGGCAGCTCCTTGAGTCGATACGCCAACGCGTACCCCTGGCGAACGCCGTAGTCGTCCACCGGCCACACGTCGAGCCGGCGGAGCTGGAAGATCAGGAACATCTCGGCGGTCCATCGGCCGATACCCCGCACGACGGACAGGCGTTCGACGATGTCGTCGTCGGACAGACGCTCGATCCTTTCCAGAGGGACCGTTCCCTCCGAGACCTTCGAGGCGAGATCGCGGATCGAAGCGGCCTTGCTGCCCGAGAGTCCCACCCCGCGCAGCCGTTCCTCGGGCACCGCGAGCACTGCCTTCGGAGAGAGCTCGCCGTCGAACAAGGCCACGAACCGGCCGTGGATCGCCGCCGCGGCCGCGCCGGCCAGCTGCTGATACAGGATGCTCTCGGCGAGTGCGGCGAGATGGTCGGTGGTCGGCTTGGGGAGTCGAAACCGTCCCGTCCGCTCCATCAGCGCTGCCATCACCGGATCGCGGCGGGCAACTTCAGCAGCGGCGGCAGTGAAGCTCGTTCTCGGCACGCCTCCAGCCTACCGGGCATGCCCCTCCAGTTCTTCTCGAAGAATCACCATTGACGCGATGCCAACACCTCCAAGAAGACCTGCCAGGACCACCGCGGCGGTCCAGTCCGCCAAAGAAGCGGGAGGCAGCGACGTCAGGTTCGGCGCAGCGAAGCCCGCTCCAGTCGTTCGTCGATCCGGGCGGCATCGCGAGCGTCCTGGCGCATCCAATCGAACAGCACGTAACCCAGCGCTGGAAGCAGAAGCACCATTGAGGTCGACCACATCAGCACGCCGGCCAAGTGCTGGTCGGCGAGAGCGGTCGTTCCCAGGGCTGCAGCAGAGATCAGGTAGTGGGGGTAGAGCACCGTATCCGAGCTGTAGATGGCCAATCCCAGGAAGGCCATCTGCGGCATCGCCAGGAAGAGGTAGAGGATCCGGCCTGGATGGGAGAGGCGGGATGGGCCGGGCTCCAGCCCGATCACCGGCCGCCAGAACAGCACCGCGCCGGCCAGGTACAGGACATGCTCGAGCCCGTGGGTGGCCTCACTACCCAAGGCATCCTCGTACAGGTTGGTGAAGTGCGACGCCCACAACACCACGGTGAAGGTCGACCAACTCACCACGGGGTTCGAGAGAACGGCAGCGGCGCGGCTGCGCACCACCGGTAGGAGGAACCGCTTCCGGATGGATGGCGAACATGCTCGAAGACCGAGCACGATGGGCGTGCCCAGAACCAGGAGCGGGGCCGCGACCATCATCAGCAGGAGGTGTTGGACCATGTGCACCGAGAACAGGCGATGGC
>VAYC01000127.1 GCA_005885025.1 Actinomycetota bacterium
ATCCCGATTCCGTGCCGGATCGGCACGGGCGAACCGGTCGAATATGCGGTCGAGCACCTCCGGCGGGATACCGCTGCCCGTATCGGTGACGACCACGACGGCCATGTCGCCCCGAAGGGAGAGGGCGAGCTCGATGGAGTCCTCGGGGCCCGTGTGCTTGACGGCGTTCTCGACCAGCGCGTCCAGCGCGAGCTGAAGGCGATCGAGGTCCGCG
>VAYC01000128.1 GCA_005885025.1 Actinomycetota bacterium
GCCAGGCCTCCGCCATCGGTTGACCCGCCGGGGACCGGGGACGGGCGCCGGGCGAACTCCTCCCAGGAGGCAGAGCTCAGATGTCGCCCAAGTACCGGGCCAGGCCGAACCGCGCGTACACCTCGCCCGCTGCCAGCATCTTGCCGTCGGCCTGCACGGCCAGGGCGTTGGCCACGTCGGCGCCGGTCCCGAACGACGTGATCACGGTCCCGTCTCCGCCGAACGTCGGATCCGGGCGACCGTCGGACGTGTAGCGAACGAGCACGAAGTCAGAGCTGTCCTGCGTGTCGTCGACGAACGACCTCCCGGCCGCCAGGATCTTCCCTCCCGGATAGACGGCGACGGCCCCCGCGTATCCGCCGAAGCCACCGACCGCGGTGACCACCCGCCCGCGGTGCCCGAACCCGGCGTCGAGTGAACCATCTGGGTTCAGTCGGGTGGCCACGAACTGCGGATCGCTGGCGGCGAAGTCCGCGTAGGAGAAACCGGCCGCGACGATCTTCCCGTCCGCCTGGATGGCTACGCCGTACGCCCCATCCCACCGGTCACCCGAGATGTTGACCGTGCGCATGCCCTTCCGCCAGAAGGTGGGGTCGAGCGATCCGTCGGTGTTCAGCCGGGCCACCGCGATGTCCGACCCCGTGGCGTAGAAGTTCTTGGCACCCTCCCCGGCGACCACGATCTTCCCGTCGGGCTGGAGAGCCACCCCCCAGGCGAAGTCGTCGCCGTAGCCGAAGGACAGGGCCAGCTTGCCCTTCGTGCCGAATGTCTGGTCGAGCGAGCCGTCCGAGTTGAACCGCGCGACCGCGAACCAGTCGTCGTTGTTGGCATCGTCGCCCTTGAACCGCCACCCGGCCGCCACGATCTTGCCGTCGGGCTGGATGGCCAGGTCGTTGACCTCGCAGCCGCAGAACCCCAATTTGGCCCGAGCGATGCCGGCGGTGCCGAACGTCTTGTCTACGGAGCCGTCCACGTTGTAGCGAACCAGCGTCATGCAATCGATCCCATATGGGGGGCATGGCGCGTGGCCGCCCGCCACGATCTTCCCGTCAGTCTGGATGGCGACGGCGTGGCCGAAGGCGTGCTCCCCGATGTCGGTGACGACCCCTCCACCCTGTCCGAAGCTTCCGTCCACGCGGCCGTCCGTCTTGTATCGGACCAGGGCGAAGTACCACTCGTCTCCTTGAGGCGACGTGGCCGTGCCGACCGCGACGATCTTCCCGTCGGGTTGGAGGGCGATGTCGGCGATGCCCTTCAAGATGTCGACCCCGATCTGCCCTGTGGTGACCTTCCCGTTGTCCCCGAAGGTGGGATCGAGGTCGCCCGCTGCCGCGACCGCGGGACGCGCCATCCAGCCGACCAGGACGATCGCGAGCAGAGTGAGGAATCCGACCCTCAGCCGCACGCCGCGCAACCGCGCCTCCTTCGTATGGGGGGTAAGGGAGGCAGGACGGATCCTACTCGATTGGGTGCGGCGAGTTCCCCGGCTATGCGTCCTCGATCTCGACCTTCTCGATCACCACGTCCGTGCGCGGACGGTCCTGCGCACCCGTCGGAGTCTTGGAGATGGCCTCGACCACGTCCATCCCCTCCGTGACCTCCCCGAAGATGGTGTGCTTCCCGTTCAGCCACGGCGTGGCCGCCACCGTGACGAAGAACTGCGACCCATTGGTGTTCGGCCCCGCGTTGGCCATGGCCAGCAGGCCGGGGCGGTCGAACGTTGGGCCGCCCGGCGGACACTCGTCCTCGAACTGGTAGCCGGGGCCTCCCCGGCCCGAGCCCTCCGGATCGCCGCCCTGGATCATGAAGTCGGGGATGACCCGGTGGAAGACCGTGCCGTCGTACAGCGGCTCGGTCTTCGAACGGCCGTCGCGGGGATCGCGCCATTGGCGCTTCCCCCGCGCGAGCTCGACGAAATTGCCCACGGTGACCGGGGCGTGCTCCGAAAGGAGCTGGGCCTTGAACGTCCCCATCGATGTGGTGAAGGTTGCTGTCGTCATCGCTGCGTGTTCCTCCCAGATCAAGTCTGGCCGACGATCTCGTAGTGCTCCACACTGACCGTCCGAGCGCCCAGCTCCTTCACGGCGGCCTCGCGTATCTGGCGGGCCGTCTCCTCGCTGGCCCGGAGCGACTCCTCGGTGTCGAAGATTGCGAACGTGACGCCCTTGCCGCTGGAGCGGTCGAGGGCCCAGTAGGCGGCGACGATCCCCGGAATCTGCTTGGCCGCCGGCACCGCCCGGTCGTTGATCACCTTTACGGCGTCATCGGCGCGGTCGGCCGGTCCCTCGATCACGGTCACCCGAGCGAACATGGCATCCCCCTTTCGAACACGACATACCGTTGGCCGGGACTCTACGTCCTGCGCCACGTCCCGTCAGATGGTCAGAACGGCAGATCCAGCGCCCCGCAGAGGAACTCCACGTACGGCGCGGAGGCTTGACAGAGCTTCGCGTACATGGGCAGGAAGTCCTCCGAGGTGACGGTGCGCGCGTCCAACATGGCCGTCCCCACGTGGTCCTTCCACTTGAGGTCTTCGATCAAAGGATGGTCGGCGGGAAAGCCTGCCGGGGCTCTCTTCAACGCGTCGCCCGAGAGCTTGAAGCGAGACCGGAACGGTTTCCCGTACGCGGCCCGCTTCCACCGGTCCGGCTTCTTCACGATGGCCTCTCGGATCTTGTCCAGCGTCTCGCGGTCCGGCTGCCACACCCCGGCCGCGGCGAACGTCTCTCCCGGCTGGAGATGGAGATAGAAGCTCGGGGCGTGCACGTCCTTGCCCCTGCGGTGGCGGAAGTCCAGCCCGACGTGGGTCTTGTACGGGCTCTTGTCTTTGGAGAACCGGATGTCCCGGTAGATCCGGAACAGCGAGCCGCCCGAGGGACGGTCGTCCGCGACGAACTCGGGGCTGATCTTCCGCAGGTAGCCGGCGAAGCCCCGGACGAACTCCAGGGCCGGCTCCTGCACCACGTCGATGTACCGCTCCTTGTTCTTGGCGAACCAGGCGCGATCGTTGTGCTTGCGAAGGTCCTCCAGAAACCGGAACAGGTCCGAAGTGAACAGTCCCTCTCCCATTCGTGGGATCAACACTACAGTCCGTGACCGAGGCTCGGGATTCAGTCAACATGGAGCCGTGGATCGCTCACCCCCGGAACCTATGAGCGAAGAGCAGATCAGGGCCGCTCACGTGGCGGGCGAACCCAGAGTGCACGACGCACCGATCTACCTGGCGGAGTACGACCCGGCCTGGCCGGACCTGTTCCGCCGCGAGGAGGAGCGGATCCGCGCTGCCCTGGGCGATCGAGTGCTTCTCATCGAGCACGTCGGGTCGACCTCGGTGCCGGGGCTGGCCGCCAAGCCGGTCATCGACATCTGCCTGGTGGTGGCGGACACGAGCGACGAGGGAGCCTACGTGCCTGCCTTGGAGGCTGCCGGATACACGCTCTGGATCCGGGAGCCGGAGTGGTTCGAGCACCGGTTGTTCAAGGGTCCAGACACGAACCTCAACCTGCACGTGTACTCCCGGGGATGTGGGGAGATCGAGCGCTATCTCCTGTTCCGCGACCGGCTGCGAACGAACGAGGAAGAGCGAGAGCTGTACCTGCGCACCAAGCGTCAGCTCGCCGCGCAGACGTGGAAGTACGTGCAGAACTATGCGGACGCGAAGACGGCCGTGGTCGAGCAGATCATCGCTCGGGCGCGTGCATCCGCGGCCGGCAGTCCCCGGTAGAAGAGCGTCGCAGCAACCTGACCCGAAGCACCCGCTCGCGATGCCGCTCTTCCTGGAGCGTCCGGCAACATTTGCTTCGACTGCCCGCCGGACCGATAGTGGCCTCGAGGAGCGGAGGCGAGAGTGGAGGAACGCTATTTCACGGGAGGGTGGCCCTTCGCGCCGGCGCCGCGAGGCGCTCGGGTTTCCCAGGAGGAGTCGTCCAGGCGCGAGGAGGCCCTGGCGCAGGCCCCGCTGTTCGCGAGCCTGTCGAAACGCCAGCTGCGGTCGTTGGCCAGGGTGACGGCCGTCGACGCGTTCGAGCAGGGGGCCGAGGTCGTCAAGGAAGGCTCGAAGGGAACGACGTTCTACGTGCTCCTGGACGGCCGGGCGAAGGCGGTCCGAAGTGGACGCACGTTGGGGCGGTTCTCTCCGGGTGACTTCTTCGGTGAGATCTCCGTGCTGGACGAAGGCCCCCGGACGGCCACGGTGGTGGCCGAGTCCCCGATCCGGTGCCTGACCCTGGCCCGGGCCGACTTCCTGGAGGTGCTGGAGCGAGAGGGCGCGCTAGCCGCGCGCATCCTCCAAGAGCTGGCGGCCCGCGTACGGCAGACCGAGAGCTCTCCGCTCAGCTGAAGGACAGGCGGTCGCGCCCTGAGGGCGCGACCGCCGGGTACGTCCGCGTCGACTCGATCAGGTCTGCTGGCCGACGGCGATGATGTTCCCGTCGAGGTCCTTGAACCAGGCGCCCTTGACTCCCTGGATCTCCGCGATCCCGTTCACGGTCTTCAGGCCCGGCATGTCGTACTCCTCGAAGGTGACGCCGCGGTCCCGCAGTTCCTTCACGGTCTTCTCCACGTCATCCACCTCGAAGGACATGTACGTGCTCTTGGCGGTCCCGGCGAACTGCGACGGGTAGACCAGGAGCCACGTGTTGCCGGCGGCGTACCGCACGCCGTCCGATCGCTCGTCGATGACCTTGAGGCCCAAGGTCTCCTCGTAGAACTTCCTTGCCCGGTCGATATCCGACACGGCGATCGTAGGGACAGCCGTTGCTGACTCGAGCATTTCGCATCACCTCCAATGTCGAGCGTACAGCTGGATCGAGCGAAGGCGCCAATCGCCGACGTTCGGGCGTTACCCGCCGCGCTCGCCCCGCACCTGGTCCAGCGTCCTCCGCATCTGCCCCAGGTGGAACAGGTCGTGCCCCGCCAGCATCCGGAACGACAGCTCGTAGCTCTCGGCACCGCGCTCGGCGTGGACGCCCACCCTGGCCCGCTCGGCGGGTGATGTGCGAGCCCACAGCCCGAGGTGGGAACGGCGGAGCGCCATCAGCACGGCCAGCATCTCCCCCGGGTCGTCCTCCTGGTGCCGGAGGCGCTCCACCCAGAGGTCCTGGTCGTACCCGATCAGGGGAGGCTCGTCGTGGGCCAGGATCCACCGGTACCGAGCGGCCAGGACGATCTCCGCGTCCATCATGTGCCCGAGGAGCTCCAGCACCGACCACTGGCCCGGAGCCGGGCGGGTCCGAAGGTCCGGCCCGGCGTCTTGGAGCACCGCGGCCACCCGATCGGGGAGCTCCGCCTGGACCTCCGCCGGGTCGCGGTCTCCCACCAGCCCCAACAGCATGTTGCGGTAGGCATCCGCCTCCGAGACCGGATCGACCCGAAGGTCGAGCGCGGCGTCGACGTCGGCTTCGGCCCTGCTCACGCCGCGGATTCTCGCACGCGTAGACCTTGGCCAGCATCGCTGTCCAGAGGCTCCCGTGCTGTGCTTGCACGGTGCGCCCTAAGGCCCCGTCCGTAATCGTCTTCCTTCTTGCTCGGAGACGGAGTAGAAGAAGGACGCCTTGAGAAGAGCCACTGCGCTCGTATTGCTGATCTTGGCGTCGCTCCTGGTCTCTGGCCCCGCCCGAGCCGACTGGCTGTCGGGGGGCGTCCTGGCGACAGGACGGGCGGACGCGACGGCGACGCTGCTGCCCGATGGCCGCGTCCTGGTCGCCGGCGGGGAGAACCCGAATAACACCTCTCTCGCCTCCGCGGAGATCTACGATCCCGTCACGAACTCATGGTCGAGCGCCGCGAACATGAATCAAGCTCGACGAAATCACTCGGCGACGCTGCTCCCCAACGGAAAAGTGCTCGTTGCCGGAGGTCTTGATTCTTTCGATCTGAGTACCGTCGAGCTCTACGATCCGGTCGGGAATACGTGGTCGCC
>VAYC01000129.1:0-5700 GCA_005885025.1 Actinomycetota bacterium
AGCCGACATGCAGGCGGTTGCAGGCGATGTACCAGAGGCTGTCGAAGTCGGCAACGCGCCGTGCGTTGTAACGGAAAAACGTCAGCCATCCGTCCCGGGCAGCGAGGGCGAACGGAGCGTTGACGGCGGCGTACGTGACGGCGGACCAGACCACGAGTGAGACGGCGCCCCCAGTTCGACGCTGCCGGATGCGTCCCAAGACGAGCGGGATGACCAGGAGCGCGGGATACAGCTTGGCGGCCGCGCCGAGCCCCAGGAAGGCGCCGCTCAACTCGTCACGGTCTCGGAAGTAGAAGAGAGTGCCGGCGGTGGCCAGAGCCACCGCCAGGAGATCCCAGTTGACGAAGGCGTAGACGAGCAGCGTCGGGGCGATGGCGAAGTACAGGGCCCGTTCTCCGACCATCTTGAACAACATCCACGCGACGGCCAGCCCGAGCAAGCCGAGGAGGAAGGCGTTCGTCCAGAAGAACGCGCCGTAGCCGTGGGCCATCCAGGCAGCCAGGCGCACGAAGTACATCGTGAGCACGGGGTACTCGTCGCACCGCTGGTCCGAGGCGGTCGAACACGGGTCCAGGTAGGGGAGGCGGCCGCCCTGGAGTTGTTCGCCGCCGTACAGCGGCACGATGTCCGAGTAGCAGAGGCGACGGTACTGCCGCCCGTCGGACCAGTTCCCCGTGGCACACGGCGCCTTGACCAGCGCGCCGGCAGCCAGCGTGGTGGCGGTGGCCGCCAGGACGATCAGCAGGGCGACGCCCCCGGCGGCCGTTCGGCTTCCCCGGCCGATCACGCCGGTGTCGCCCTCATAGCGGAGAGCCTAGTGGTACGAGTGGTCTTCGTCCGGGAAGCGCCCCGCGGCCACGTCCTCCCCGAAGGTGCGGACGGCCTCGGTGATGACGGTCCGCAGATCGGCGTACGGCTTGGCGAACTTGGGGTACGTGCCGAATCCAAGGCCGAGCAGGTCGTTGATCACCAGGACTTGCCCGTCGCAGTGAGGGCCCGCCCCGATCCCGATGGTCGGCGTTGAAACCGCTTCCGTGATCCTCCCCGCCAGCTCGGCCGGGATGCCCTCGAGAACCAGCGAGAACACGCCGGCCTTGTCCAGCGCCTGCGCCTCGTCGAGCAGCCGGCGAGCGCCTTCCTCGTCTCTCCCCTGTACGCGGTAGCCGCCCATGGCGTGGATTGATTGCGGCCCCAACCCGATGTGCCCCATCACTGGGATCCCCCGCTCCACGATGGCCGCCGCCATGTCGATGGCCGGCCGCTCGAGCTTCACGGCGTGGGCCCCGCCCTCCTTCAGGAACCGCCCGGCGTTGCGAACACCCTCGTCGATCGAGGTGTGAAAGGACATGAACGGCATGTCGCCAACCACGATCGCGTTCCTGACTCCGCGGGCCACTGCGCGGCAGTGATGGAGCATCTCCTCCATGGTCACCGGCAGCGTGGTGTCGTACCCGAGGACGTTGTTACCGACCGAGTCGCCCACGAGGATGACGGGAATCCCTGCCTCGTCGAGGATCCGGGCAGTCGGGTAGTCGTAGGCGGTGAGCATGACGAACCGCTCTCCGCGTTGCTTGAGCGCCCGGAGATCCCGGACGGTGATGGCCATGGCTCGCGCCTCCTCCCGAGAGTGCACGGCTCGTGTTCCAGGAGAGTGTACCCGCGGAGGAAGTGTCCGCTGGGAACACGACTCGTTTCCCGAGGTGAAGGGTCTGTCAGACCCAGGCGGTAGGATCCGCCCGGCGGACAGAGGTTCGGCCCGGCGGGCCGGAGCGGGCTGTTACCATGAAGGCTCCACTCCTGCTCCCCCGTGGGGCCGTCAGTCCAGAGGAGGTGGAAGTGCGGAAGTACGAGATCATGCTGATCCTGCCCGCCGACGCCGACGACAAGGTGATCGGGACGGCCACCGATCGGATCTCCCAGGTCTTGGCCGAGCATGGGGGCTCGGTCGACAAGGTGGATCGGTGGGGAAAGCGGCGCCTTAGCTACGAGATCCAGCGACAGACCGAGGGTCTGTACCTCCTGGTGGAGTGCCAGGCCGACCCCGCCGCGATCAAGGAGCTGGACCGAGTGCTGGGCTTGGCTGACGAAGTCATCAGGTTCAAGGTGGTGGTGCGCGCCGCATGAGGCGCCGGCACGCCGAGATCGGTGTGCCGATCGGACCTTCCCCTCTTCCCGCAGCCATCAGTGGGAAGACGGCGAGAAAGCAAGGTGGTGAGAGAGATGGCACAGGACAACCAGGTCGTGATCGTGGGCAACCTGACCCGTGATCCCGAGCTTCGGTACACGCCCAACGGGGCGGCGTTGGTGAAGTTCGGGGTGGCGGTGAGCCGGCGGGTGAAGGACGACGCCACCGGCCAGTGGAAGGACGCCGAGACCTCGTTCTTCGACGTCACGGCGTGGCGTTCGCTCGCCGAGAACGTGGCGGAGACGCTGACCCAGGGTAGCCGGGTCGTGGTGGTGGGCCGGCTCCGGACCAACTCCTGGGAGACGCCGGAGGGAGAGCGGCGGTCCAAGGTGGAGATCGAGGCCGAGGAGGTCGGGCCCAGCCTCAAGTGGGCCACCGCGAAGATCGAGAAGCAGGGGCGCGCCCCGGGCGCCGGCGACTTCGCCGCAGGCGTTTCCGTCGGCGTTGGCGGGCCGCAGGAGGAGACGCCACTGGATGCCTAAGGAGCGACGCAGAGGACCGAAGCGGGAGAAAGAGGAGAAGCCCTGGCAGAAGAAGCTGCGGAAGAAGGTCTGCATCTTCTGCAAGGACAAGGCTGCCTACGTCGACTACAAGGACGTTACGCTTCTTCGCAAGTTCATCTCGGACCGCGGCAAGATCCGTGCGCGGCGGGTGACCGGGAACTGTTCGCAGCATCAGCGCGAGGTTGCCTCGGCCGTGAAGAACGCCCGGGAGATGGCACTCCTGCCGTATACGGCCCGATGAGGGTCATCCTCCATCGGGCCGTGGACAAACTGGGCGTCCCGGGCCAGGTCGTGGACGTGGCGGACGGGTATGCGCGCAATTACCTGATCCCCCGCGGCCTCGCCGCGCCGGCCTCGAAGGGGGAGGTTCGCCACTCTGCCCGCCTGAAGCAGGCGCACGAGAAGCGCGTGCAGGAGGCCCTTTCCGAGGCCCAAGCCACGGCGGACCGGCTGGCCGGGGCGCCGCTCCGGATTCCGGCGAGGGCGGGGGAGGACGGGCGGCTCTTCGGCAGCGTCACCGTCACCGACGTGGCCACGGCCATCGAGCGGGCGACCGGTCTCGGCATCGATCGGAAGCGCATCCACCTTCCCGAGCCGATCCGGAGCGTGGGTACCCACAGCGTGGCGGTTCATCTCCATCCCGACGTGAATGCGTCGGTCACCGTGGAGGTCGTGGCGCAGATATAGACGGCTCCAAGGCCTGTCGCGCTGTTTCCGCTGGTCACGACGTGTCGGTGGGCCTCGCTACCATGCTCGGATGCGGCCCCGGCGAATCCCCTCGTCAAGTTCGAAGCCCATTCCCGCAGGTCGGCGGACTATCCCCAGGTGTTCAAGAGCCTGTCCCTCTGGCAACGCACAAGCCTGCTCCGGTAGCTTCCGCCCGCGATGATGGTGAGGCATGGCCAGAACGGCTGAGGACGTCCGGCGGGTCCGTCCGGAACGCATCCCCCCGCACAACCTCGAGGCCGAGCAATCCGTGCTGGGCTCGATGATGCTCTCCGCGGAGGCGATCGCCTCGGTGGTGGAGGTGGTGAAAGCCGAAGACTTCTATCGCCCGGCCCACGAGAGGATCTATCAGGCGATCCTGTCCGTGTACGGGCGTGGTGAGCCGGTGGACGCCATCACCGTTGTCGAGGAGCTCAAGCGTCACCGCGGGTTGGATGAGATCGGTGGCCCCTTGTACGTGCAGGACCTGGTCGAATCGGTTCCTACCCCGGCCAGTGCCGGCTACTACGCCCGCATCGTGGCCGACAACGCCCTGCTTCGAAGGCTGATCGACGCGGCCGCTCAGATCATGTCCCGGGCCTACGCGGTTCCCGAGGATCCGCGCAAGGCTGCCGACGAGGCTGAGGCACTCGTGTACGCCGTCTCACGGGTCGACGAGACTGAACAGGTCGTCTCGCTCCGCGAGCTGGTCGACGAGAGCATGGGGGCCCTCGAACACATCCAGCAGCGCGACAGCGCGTTCGCCGGCGTGCCGACGGGTTTCATGGACCTGGACAGCCTGCTGTCGGGCCTCCAGAGGGAGAACCTCATCATCGTGGCGGCCCGTCCCGGGGTCGGCAAGTCGTCGTTCGTCACCAACGTCGCCCGCAACATCGCGGTGGATGCCGGGGTCCCGGTGGCGATGTTCTCGCTCGAGATGTCCCGGTTCGAGATCGGGATGCGCCTGCTCTGCGCGGAAGCCCGCGTCCCGTGGGAGAAGGTTCGTTCGGGCCGAGTCGCCACGGAGGAGTGGACCAGGATCGTGGAGGCGGCCGAGGTGCTGCACGAGGCGCCCCTCTACATCGTGGATTCCGGCAACGTGACGATCGTGGACATCCGGGCCAAGGCTCGCCGCATGAAGTCCAAGCAGGGCCTCGGCCTCATCATCGTGGACTACCTCCAGCTGATGTCGAGCCATTCCCGAACGGAGAACCGCCAGCAGGAAGTGGCCGAGATCAGCCGGTCGCTCAAGCTCCTCGCCAAGGAGCTCGAGATCCCGGTGATCGCCGTTTCGCAGCTCAACCGCAACCCGGAGACCAGGGCCGACAAGCGCCCTCAGCTTTCGGACCTGAGGGAATCGGGGTCCATCGAGCAGGACTCCGACATCGTCATGTTCATCCACCGGGACGACTCGGACGATCCGACGGTGAAGGGCAAAGCGGACATCATCGTGGCCAAGCACCGCAACGGCCCGACTCAGACCGTGCCCCTGACGTTCCTCCCACACCTCACGCTGTTTCGGAACTTCGCCCGGAGCTGACGGCTCCGTGGCCCCGCTAGGCTTGGCCCGGCATGAGCGACGATCGGCCCCACCGCCCGCGGCGTGGCCGGCAACCGTCGCCGGCCACCGTGCGCGAGATCTACCGCCGCCTGCGGGATCGATTCGGTCCGCTCGACCCGCCCCGACGGCTCGATCCCCTGGAGGAGCTCGTGGTCACCGTGCTGTCCCAGAACACGAGCGACGTGAACCGCGACCGCGCCTACGCCGCCATGCGTGGGAGCTTCCCCACGTGGGAAGCCCTGGCGGGCGCCGACCCGCACGAGTTGGCCGGCGCGATACGGCCCGGAGGGCTCGCCAACATCAAAGCGCCCCGCCTCCTCGCCATCCTCCAGGAGATCCGTGAGCGTGAAGCGGGATCGCTCGACCTCTCCTGGATGCGGCGCGCGTCACCCGCGAAAGTCCGTGATTACCTCATGTCGCTCCCGGGCGTGGGACCCAAGACCGCCGCGTGCGTCCTGGCCTTCTCGCTGGGAAGGGCGGCCCTGCCAGTGGACACCCATGTGTTTCGCGTGGCTCGCCGCCTCGGCTTCCTCGATCATCGAACCAACGCTGCTCGCGCCCACGCCGTGATGGAGGCTGCTGTGCCTCCGACGCTTCGGGTTCGCATGCACGTGGGGCTGATCCGCCTGGGACGCGAGATCTGCCGGGCCGGCCGCCCGCGCTGCGAGGTGTGTCCGCTTCAGGACTTTTGTCCAACGGCCCCCTCGGTATTGAGGCTGGCACCGCGGGCAAGAGGTCAGAAAAGG
>VAYC01000129.1:5710-6120 GCA_005885025.1 Actinomycetota bacterium
ATCACCCGAGCGGGATGTCGAATACTCCGTTGGAGATCGTCCCGGCGTGGAGGGCGGCTCCCGCCGGGTCGACGGCGAGTGAGGCAACACGAGGATTGAGCAACCCTCGGTTGAAGGGCGTCCACGACGCTCCACCGTCGGTCGATCGGAACACCCCGTACCCGCTGCCGGCGAACACGGTGCCTGGTCGGCTGGGCGCGAATGAGAGCGCTTCGATGGTCCCGGCCAGGCCCGGCCCGACCGGAGCCCAGCTCGCGCCGCCATCGGTCGTCTTGTACACCGAAGAGGTGTACTGAATGCCTACGAAGGCGGTATCCGAATCGCTGGGATCCACTCCCAGCGATGCCGGGCCGCCGGGGAGGCCCGCGTCGATCTCCGTCCAGCTCCGGCCACTGTCGGTGCTGCGCCAG
>VAYC01000130.1 GCA_005885025.1 Actinomycetota bacterium
GGGGGGTGTTCCCGAAGGCGTGACCGAGGTGGAGGCACACCTGGGATCGTGTGCCGCCTGTTCGGCGGAGCTCGGACGATACCGGGCCACGGCGCTCCAGCTCTCCGCGCTCCGGGAGGATCTCGTTGAGCCACCGAACGCAGCTCTGGAGCGCGCGCTGGCTCGCGTCCCGGCGTGGCGATGGCGGCTGCTGAGCCGGCGAGTGGTGGTGGACGAACGGCTCCGTTACGCCGCGCTCTCCCTCGGCGGGGTCATGGTGGGTGCGGTCGCCATCGGGCTGCTGCGGCGGCGCGCGGCCCATCGCGAGCCGGCACTCGTCACCCCGGCAAGCTCTCCCTAGTTTTGCTCGAGCACGTCTCGCTCAGGGGCCGTCGGCCTCCGTCTCGGCGAACCGAGCTCGTCGCAGAGCCGTCAGCGCGTCCGGATCCTCATCCGGCCGATCGCGCTCGTGGGGCACGACTGGGACGACCCGTCCGTCCATCGAACGTGGCTCGAGGCCCCTCACGTATCCCACGGTCCCGGCCAGCTTTCGCTGAACCTCGCCGGTCGACTTTCCGCGGACAGCCTGACGGCGCACGTCTTCGACCGCTGAGGTAAGCCGACCGTACGTCACCTTCATGGTCTCGGCCATGAGCTGCATCCCCTTCTCCAGGCGCTCGATCCGCGCCATGGCGATCTCCCCTCCTGTATCCACCAGATCGAGGATGTCGGCCGGGGGAGTGGACTCGGAACGGGTCGGCGCCCTGCCAGGCTTGCCCCCGACGAGGCGCCGGATGAGGCCCGGCCGCTTCCTTGGCCGAGCGTGTTTCGCCGTCTGCTGCATGGTCCTCTCGCGATCCGGGGCCGGCGCGAGGGCTTCGCGCCCCGAGTCTAGGGGACGAGCCCCGCCGATTCACGAAAGCGCTCACCTTTTCGACGGTCGAAGGGGGACCTTTGCCCGCCTGGTCGAGGGCCCCTATACTGAATGCGGTTGCCGTCCACCCCTTGATCTCGGCCGGAAGCTGAGGGCCGTAGCTCAATTTGGTAGAGCACCGGTCTCCAAAACCGGCGGTTGGGGGTTCAAGTCCCTCCGGCCCTGCAAGGAGAGCAGCATGAATCGTCAGGCCAAGAGGATGATGCAGCGGCAGAAGGCCACGGGCCAGGACCGCCTGGAGGCCATGCGCCAGCGCCGCGCCGTCACCCCGGAGCGGAAGCGGCGGACGCCGCCCGGTGAGTTCCTCAAGCAGGTCAGGCAGGAGCTGAAGAAGGTCAATTGGCCCACGCGCAGAGAGCTCGTCGGTTACACGATCGTGGTGCTGGTGGCGGTCGTGGTCCTGACGGCCATGGTTTTCGGCATGGACCTTTCGTTCTCCAAGGCGGTGCTGCGGGTCTTCAAGGGCGGCTAGGCTCGACGACGGCCCACATTCCATGAACGAGACACAACCCCAGGACCGACCGACCACGACCGATCCCGAGACGGAGGAATTCGCCGACGTCACCGTCCGAGTCGAGGAGGGGGACGAAGCCGCCGCTGTAGCGGTCGAGGAGGCCGGCGGCCCGGGAGCCTCGCCCGACGAGCCCACGCAGGAACCCGTACTCGAGCTGGAGGCCGAAGCGGAGCCTTCCCCTGAGGGCGATGTGACCGAGGTGCCTACCGAAGAGATCGTGGAGGCCACCCCGGAGACCCAAGCCTCGCCCGCTCCCAAACCGAGACCTGCGGCGCCGAAGGCACCCGAAGTAGCTCCCGCTGCCGAAGAGGAGGTTGCGGCTGGTCTGCCGTTCGAGGGTCCCGGCGAGTGGTATGTGGTCCATACCTACGCGGGCTACGAGAACAAAGTGAAGGCGAACCTGCACTCGCGAATCGGTTCCATGCAGATGGAGGACAAGATCTTCGACGTCGTCATCCCCATGGAAGACGTCATGGAGATCAAGGGCGGAAAGAAGCAGGTGGTGCAGCGAAAGGTCTTCCCCGGATACCTCCTGGTCAAGATGATCTACGACAACGACTCCTGGTACGTGGTGCGGAACACTCCCGGAGTGACCGGATTCGTCTCCAGCGGTACCGGCACCAAGCCAACGCCGCTGTCCAAGCGCGAGGTCGAGAAGATCCTCGCCGTCAAGAAGGAGACGCAGGTCAAGCCTACCTTCCGACTGGAATGGGAGGAAGGCGACGTCGTGCGGATCATTGCCGGCCCATTCGCCGACTTCACGGGGACGATCGCCGAGATCAACGTGGAGCAGTCCAAGCTCAAGGTACTGGTCAATATCTTCGACCGGGAGACTCCGGTCGAGCTGGCCTTCGATCAAGTGGCGAAGGCCTGATACCGAACCGCAGCGGGAGGCCGGCCCGCCCGGCCGATCGGACCGCAGGAGGTCGATGAGCATGTCGAACGGAGCACCCGCAGGCCGGCGGCGCAAGAAGGTCCTCGCCGTCGTGAAGCTTCAGATCCGAGCCGGACAGGCCACGCCAGCTCCACCCGTGGGGACGGCCCTTGGCCAGCACGGCGTGAACATCATGGAGTTCTGCCGACAGTACAACGAGGCCACCCAGCAGTACATGGGGCAGGTCATCCCGGTGGAGCTCACGATCTACGAGGACCGGACCTTCTCGTTCTTCACCAAGCAACCCCCGGCCTCGGAGCTGCTCAAGCAAGCGGCGGGGCTGGAGAAGGCCTCCGGCGAACCAAACCGGAACAAGGTGGCCACGCTGTCTCGGAGCCAGATCCGAGAGATCGCCCAACGGAAGATGCCCGACCTCAACGCCACCGATCTCGAGGCGGCGATGAAGATCATCGAGGGGACTGCGCGGAGCATGGGAATCGAGGTCATGGCATGAACCGCGGAAAGCGATACGCACAGGCTTCCAGTACCTTCGACCGGGAGCAGCAGTACTCGCCGCAAGAGGCCATCGGCTTCCTCAAGCAGTTCCCTGAAGCCAAGTTCGACGAGACCGTCGAGCTGAACTTCCATCTCGGGGTGGATCCACGGAAGGCGGACCAGATGATCCGGGGGACGGTGGCCCTCCCCCACGGCACCGGGAAAAGCGTGCGGGTGGCGGCCTTCGCCGCTGGAGACAAGGCCCGGGAGGCCAAGGAGGCGGGTGCCGACATCGTTGGCGGGGAGGACCTCGTGAACCAGGTCCTTGCAGGCAACATCGATTTCGATGCCGCGGTGGCGACGCCCGACGTCATGTCGCTGGTGGGCCGGGCCGGTCGGGTCTTGGGGCCGCGCGGCCTCATGCCCAACCCCAAGGCCGGGACGGTCACCCCGGACATCGGGAAGGCCGTTCGAGACATCAAGGCCGGTAAGCTCGAATACCGGGTGGATCGCCAGGGGAACCTGCATGTCATCGTGGGCAAGCGGTCGTTCGACGAGCAGCGCCTCCGGGACAACTACCTCGCCGTGGTCGACGAGATACTCAGGGCCAAGCCATCCTCGGCCAAGGGCAAGTACCTCAAGACGGTCACCTTGTCGACCACGATGGGGCCGGGGGTCCGCATCGACCCCAATCGGATTCGAGACGTGGGCGGGGAGACGGTCGGGGCGGCCCAGGCCCGCTGACGGTTCCCTACCATCGTGTTGGGCGGCAGCGTCCACACCGCGTTGGTGACAGCCCCCCAGCGTTGACGACCCCTCTGCGGGCAGCTAACCTGCTCAGTGCCGCAGACAGCAGGGGCGTTCACGCGTAATCCCCCCGAGGGGGTACCTGCCGAGGCCAACCGAAGATGTTTCTTCGCGTTCGCCTCCGCTGTCGCGGGGGCGTTTTCTTTTCAGCGAGGTGTCATGCCGAAGCCGCAGAAGCAGGCGAAGGTCAAAGAGCTGACCGAGCGTTTCCGGTCGTCCTCGGGCGCGATGTTCGCGGAGTATCGGGGGCTCACCGTGAAGGACGCGACCGAGGTCCGGAGGTCCCTCCGGGAGGCTGACACGACCTTCTCGGTCGTCAAGAACACCTTGACCAGGCTTGCCGCGAGGGAGGCCGGCCTGGAAGACGTGCTCGTCTTGCTGGTTGGGCCCACTGCGGTCGCCTTCATCGGTGGAGATGCGGTCCGCGGGGCCAAGGCGGTCCTGGAGGCAACCCGGCGGTTCCCCTCCCTGACGGTAAAGGGCGCGGTCATCGAGGGCCGCTTCCTCGCCGAGGAACAGGCTCGGGGCCTGGCCACACTCGAGACGAAAGAGGTCTCTGTGGGCAAGGTCGCCGGCATGCTCCAGGCCCCGCTGGCAAAGACCATCTATCTGTTACGGGCACCCTTGCAGCGCATCGCGTTCGCCCTCGCCCAGCGAGGGCGCCAGGCAGCGTGAACGAAAGGACGGAGGAAGGAAATGGCGAAGCTTTCCGTTGACGACATCCTCGACGGGATCAAGGTGTTGTCGGTCGTCGAGGCGGCCGAGCTGTCCAAGAAGATCGAGGAGGAATTCGGCATCCAGGCGGCGGCCCCCATGGCGGTTGGCATGGCCGGGCCGGGTATGGCCGGCGGTGTGGCGGCCGAGGAGGAGGCCGAGGAGCAGACCGAGTTCGACGTGATCCTGTCGGCGGCCGGCGACAAGAAGATCCAGGTCATCAAGGAGGTTCGGGCCCTCACCAGCCTGGGACTGAAGGAGGCCAAGGACCTCGTCGACAGCGCTCCCAAGCCGGTCATGGAGCGGGTGCCCAAGGAGCAGGCCGAGTCCGCCAAGGAGAAGCTCGAGGCAGCCGGCGCTACCGTCGAGGTCAAGTAGGGGCGGTCTCAGCCCGGCTGAGGAAAGCAAGAAGGGGCTTCCCCCGGCCCGTGGCGATCCGGTAAGATCGGATGGAATACAAGCGACGTCCGGGCCGTTATCAAGGCCGTGAGGGACGTCGGTTGATTTTGCCTGCATGGAACCGTAAACTAGTGGGTTGCCGTGCCGTCTCCCGCGAGCGCCCATTTGCCGCGCCTATTTCTCTAGGAGGGGTAATTCTTGCCTGAGGTCATCGTGCCTGGTCGTGACCGCGTTTCGTTCTCCCGTATCCCCGAAGTCCTTTCCCTCCCCGATCTGATCGGAATCCAGCGCGAATCCTTCGATTGGCTGCTCCGGGATGGCCTTTCCGAGGTGTTCGCCGAGGTCTCTCCCATCGAGGACTTCACCGAGACCTATCAGCTGATCTTCGGCAAGCACCACTTCAAGGAGATCAAGCACTCCACCGAGGAGTGCAAGGACAAGGACATGACGTACTCGGCTCCGCTGTTCGTCGAGTGCCAGTTCATCAACAAGGACACGGGCGAGATCAAGGAGCAGGAGGTCTTCATGGGGGACTTCCCCGTGATGACCGACAAGGGGACGTTCGTGATCAATGGCACCGAGCGCGTGGTGGTGTCCCAACTCGTCCGCAGCCCGGGCGTCTACTTCAACCGCGAGCTCGACAAGACCTCCGACAAGGACATCTACGTGGCCAAGGTCATCCCCTCCCGCGGGGCATGGCTGGAGTTCGAGGTGGACAAGCGGGATACGGTTGGGGTTCGCATCGACCGGAAGCGGCGGCAGAACGTGACCGTCCTGCTGAAGGCACTGGGGTGGACGGAGGAGGAGATCGTCGAGCTGTTCGACGAGGCCGCCTCCATCCGGGCCACACTTGAGCGCGACCACTTCAAGAGCCAGGAAGAGGCCCTCGAGGACATCTATCGCAAGCTGCGTCCCGGCGAGCCACCCACCGCCGAGTCCGCCCAGACGCTGCTGGAGAACCTGTTCTTCAACCCGAAGCGGTACGACCTGGCCAAGGTGGGTCGCTACAAGATCGGGAAGAAGCTCGGGACCGCCGTCGATATGACCCGCAAGCAGCTCAAGTCCAAGTTCGACGCCATGAAGGCGATGGACAATCCCGACAAGAAGGAGTGGGAGCAGAGGCGGTGGCGCGTGTTCGCCGAGCCCTACGGGAGCGAGAAGGACAAGCAAGCCCCTACGTTCAAGGGCGTCCTCACCTTCGAGGACGTGATCAAGACGGTCCAATACCTGGTCAAGCTCCACGCGGGCGAGGAGGGCTACCAGGTCGATGACATCGACCACTTCGGGAACCGCCGGGTCCGTTCGGTCGGCGAGCTGATCCAGAACCAGATCCGGCTCGGCCTGACCCGGATGGAGCGGGTCGTCCGGGAGCGGATGACCACGCAGGACGTGGAG
>VAYC01000120.1 GCA_005885025.1 Actinomycetota bacterium
AGGGGCCATCGCCCCCCACGCGGGCGACTCCTCGGTCTCGCTAGTCATCACTCCGACAGCCCCGGGTCCGAGCATCGTCCTCCCGTCCGGATTGCAGATGGCGGGAAACGTCTATCGATTCACGGCGATCTATCGGCCCAGCGGCGATCCCCTGACGCGGCTCCGCCAGGACGCTCAGCTCGTCCTGGCCTACCCGTTGCGGTCTCATACCCTGGCCTTCCGCCATACCCTCCTCAGTTCCCCGGACGGGCGGTCGTTCACCGCCGTGACGAGCACGGATTCGATCGCCCAGCAGTTGGTCCAGGGAAACGTCCAGGAACTCGGGTACTTCGCGGTCGGGCAGTCCAGCACCGGGACGCCGACGCCTTCGGGCTCGGTGGGGCACGTCCTCTTCAGCGTCCTACTTTGGGCGTTGCTCGGCCTCATCGTCGTCGCCTTCCTGCTCACCGAGCTGCGCCGGCGACGAAACAGGAATCGCTCCCGGGCCTCTCGGCCGCCGCGGCGCCCCCCTCCGCCCAAGCGCGACCGTGGGCGCCGGCTCGACCCCTGGGAGTGACGGGTGTCCCTGCCGCTGGCCGACGGCGCGGGAAGTCCGGTCGATCAGGGCGTCGCGACCATGTTGTTCCTTGCGGCGTTTCTCTTTGGAGTCGTTGCCTTCCAACGATTGCGTGGCAGGGGCTTTCGCTCGCTCCCGACGATGGCCGGTTGGGGTGCCGCCGTGCTGGCCGCCGCGGCCCTCGTCCTGGCCCTGGTGCTCCCTCCCATCATCAGGCCGGTGGTGGCGGGGGGACGCCCCTCGTCGTCCTCGCGTCTCCAGATCCTTGCCCCGCAACCGGGAGAGGTGTTCCGGGGCGATCCGGCGTCAGTTCCCGTGCGGTTCCGCTTGATCGGGGGGAAGATCGTCTCGTTCACGTCCACCAGGCTCGTGCCCAATGAGGGCCACATCCACCTCTTCCTCGATGGCGCGCTGGTCTCGATGAGCTACAGCCTGGCCAAGGACCTGCAAGTGACGCCGGGCGTCCACCGGCTCCAGGCTGAGTTCGTGGCGCTCGATCACGGGCCGTTCAATCCCCGCGTTCAGGCTTTTGTGGAGTTTCGGGTGGTCCCGTAGAAGCGGGCCCGGCATCGCGGGTTCCAAGTGTAGGGTCGTTTGCCGAAGGGAGCTGATGTCCCCTGCACGGTCCCGGCCCCGGTTTACACCCCACGCGGAGGCAGTTCCTGCTGGCCATGGGTGTCGGCTTGATCGGCGCGGCCTGCAGCGGCGGCAGTTCCCGCCGTTCGAAATCGGCCCCCTCCGGATCGATCGGGGCGCTCATCTCCGGGGCCACAGGTGTCTCGGTGCTCGGCACCGGCGCGGACGCTCCGCCCACGGGGCCGGGCAAGAGCCGCTTCGGGTTCGACCTGATCGACCAGCAGAGCCGCGCCCTCGTAGGTGGCTCTCCCGACGTGTGGCTCGGCAAGAACACGAACGCCGAGGCCATCGGCCCCTTCCGGGCGACGTGGTACCCGTTCACCGCTTATCAGAAGACGCGAGATCGCTCCCCCGAAAGCCCGATTCCGGGCGACTTCACGGCGGAGCTGGACGTGCCTGGGCCTGGAGATTGGACGGTCGCCGTGATCGTGAGGAACGGGTCGACCAGGCTCGCCGCCACTGGCATACTCCCCATCATCTCCGGGCCGGTGGAGGCTGGAGTCGGAACGATGGCCATCTCCACACCCACCCCGGTCGCGACGAGCACCGCCGCGATCGAGGCGATCTGTACCCGAACACCCGTCGACCATATGCACTCCATCTCCTTGGACGAGGCCCTGAAGAACGGCAAACCGACGGTCGTGTGTTTCTCGACGCCCCTGTTGTGCACCAGCCGGTTGTGCGGCCCGGTCACCGACGAGCAGATCCTCGTGTTCGAGAAGTACGGTCCCAAGCGAGCCAACTTCATCCATGTGGAGGAGTTCCTCCCTGGCCCGCACCACCGGCCCCCGGCGGCGACCCTGGAGAACCAATCCCCGGCGTTCAAGGCGTGGAAGCTTCAGACCGAACCATGGCTGTTCGTCATCGACCGAAAAGGAGTCATCCGGTTCCGGTCGCTGGGACCGGTGACGGCCCCGGAGATCGAGGCCGGGCTGAAGCCACTGCTCTGAAGCGAGTGCAGCCTTTGCCAGTCGCTCTGGGCCTGTCGAGGTTAAGTCTTTCGGTCACCCTCCAAGGACCGATGGACGAGGCTCACGCGGTAAGGCATCGTTCCGCTTCCGGGCAGCACGGAGCCCAGGCAAGTCGGTAGTAAGGGATGTCGAAGGGGCCCAGACAAAATGGTGATCACCCTCGGCCACGGGCTAGAGGACCGCAGCACGAGCGGCTCATGAAGCGACGGCACGTCGGAGTGGTCGTCCTGGGCGCGATCGCCCTCGTTACCTGCGCCACGTGTACAGGTAGCCCATCGGGTCCCGCAGTCTGGTCCACTTACCCGCCGCAACCACCGGTCGTTGCCGATCCCTCGGTTGCGCCCTCCTCCCAGCCGAGGACGTGCGAGCGGCAGACCCTCATCGGCACCGTTTCCGTCAAGAGCGTGGCGGCAAGGGATGCCCCCGCTGAGTCTGCCCACGAGATCACCTCGTTCGCCCAGACCAATGCACAGGGTGCTCACCAAGTCTTCGATCTGCTGGGACAAGTAACGGGGAGGGACGGTGAAGTCTGGTACCGAGCTCTCCTGCCGCTCCGTCCCAACGGCAGGACGGGATTCATCCCCGCGCGGTCGTTGCGGCTGAGCCAGACCCTCTACCGACTGGAAGTCGATCGGTTGCGCCTGAAACTGACCCTGTGGAACGGCTGCCAGATCGCCAGCCGCTATCCGATCGGTCTCGGAACCAAGGACACACCTACCCCGGTGGGCACCTTCTACCTCGTGGCACTGGTGAAGCCGCCCACGGACGGCTCAGTGTACGGCACCTACGCCTACGGCCTATCCGCTTACTCGGATGCCCTGACCAACTGGACGGGCGGCGGCATCATCGGGCTCCACGGCACCAACGATCCTTCTTCCATCGGCGAGCGGGAGAGTCACGGGTGCATTCGCATGCGGAACCGCGACATCGAGCATTTGGTGACGATTCTGCCTCTCGGCACCCCGATCGAGATCCGCTAGAGCGTCGTTTCCTCCGGAGAGGGGGTGCGGGACAGGTGCGACTCCTACACTCCTCGACGTGGCTCGGATCCTTCTGTGGCACGGATGGCTTCTGCAGGGCACCGGCTAGAACGTCTTCACGGCCGAGGTGGCCGCGGCGCTTCGGCTGGCCGGTCATGACGTCGTGGTCTTGTGCCAGGAGACACGCCCGGAGGAGATCCTCGGTTTCATCGACGCTTGGGGGTCGGTTGACGAGAGCGGGGTTTCGTTCTTGTCTCGAAGGTCCGCGCCAGAAGGCGGCCGATGCATCGTGCTGCGGCCGGCCATCGGCTCATTGCTGCCCGTGTTCGTGCTCGACGAGTACGTAGGTTTCCGAGCCGTCCGCTTCGTCGACCTGCAGGATGATGAGCTGAACAGCTACCTCGAGCGAAGCATCGCCGCGCTCCGGGCGGCAGCTGCGTGGCATCGTCCCGAGTTCGTCATCGTAGGCCACGCGATGCCGGGACCGGTCGTCGCGCGCAGGGCGCTCGGGTCGGGGAGGTACGTGGGCATCGTGCACGGCAGCGACCTCGAGTATGCGGTCGGACGGCAGGCACGCTACCGCGACCTTGCCATCGAGGGCCTCCGGGGGGCGGCCGCCGTCATCGGACTGAGCGAAGACATCCTCCGTCGAACCGTCGCCATCGTTCCGCAGATACGTGGTCGGACGCGCGCGATCCACCCCGGGGTCGACGCGGATCGGTTCCACCCGGAGACTAGGACGGCGGCCCTCGACGAAACGGCGGCGGCCCTCGAGGCCGACACAGGGTCTGTCCGGGGGCGTCCGGAGAGCCTCGATCTCGAGGTTCGGAAGGCACTCTCCGCCCGAGACGCCAGCCGTTTCGAGACGCTTGCCCGCAGCTACGACCAGACGGTCCCGGATCCTGATGCCTCGATCCGGCTCGGCGCACTGTCCGGTCGGGCGGGACCGTTGATCGGCTACTTCGGCAAGCTGATCCCTCAAAAGGGAGTGCACCTCCTCATTCAGGCCCTGCCTCAGATGCGAAATGCCCCGGAGGCCGTCATCGTCGGGTTCGGCTTGCACCGGGAGTGGCTCAGCGCGCTCGTCCAGGCCATCGCCGCCGGCGATGCCGCAGCGCTGCAGTGGCTCGGCGAGGCCGGGGGCATGGAGCTCCTGAACGGGCCCGACACGACCCTTTCACCGAACCTTCAGCGGCGGATCACGTTCACGGGGAGGCTCGATCACCGCTACGCACCTGGCGTCCTTGCCGCGCTCGACGTGCTGGTCGTCCCGTCGCTCGCCGACGAGGCTTTCGGACTGGTCGCAGCGGAAGGCGCCGCCGCGGGTGCGCTGCCGCTCGTGGCGCGGCATTCGGGCCTCGCAGAGGTGGCTGATGCCCTCGAATCTGCCGTCGGGCGTCCGGGTCTCTTCTCCTACGACCCAGCCGGAGACGTGATCCGGAACATCGCCGATGGGGTCGATTCGCTGCTGGCGATCGATGCGCACGAGCGCTCCCTGCTTCGGCGGGCGTTGGCCGACTTCGTGGGTAGCCAGTGGACGTGGAAGCGCGCGGCAGCAGAGCTGTTGGTCGCGTCAAGACTTGAGGAGGAGCGGGGCTCTCCCGGAGGTCACGTGCCACGGGGCCGGTCCTTGGAAACGTGGTCCAAGGACCGGTGAGCCGATAAGCGGCCACTCAGCCCCTACCGGTTCGTTCCTCACCTAGCAGGGTGGCTCGACCGCTCTGGGCGTTCATCCCGAGCTGCACAGCGCGTGGTAGTAGCCATAGTTGTTGCCTTCGCTCCGGCCGTCCTCGATGACGGTCAAGCCCACTCCTTCGATCCACGCAGCCACCTGCACGAGCGACGGATAGAAGTGGTATCCGCCCCCGCGGATGGGGTGCTCTCCGCGGACGACCGGCAGCCCATCGGCGGTCGCCTTCGCGAACACCGCCTCGATCTCACGCTCGTCGATCGTCTCCACGGTGAAGTACACGAGTCCGCCGGGCCGCACGGCTCGACGCAAGTTGCTCAGCACCGGCGCCCAGTCTTCAGGAAAGACGTTCTCCATGGCGTCGACGCAGATCGCGGCGTCGAACGCGGCGTCGAAGTCCATCTCCTGAAGACCCACCTTCTGGGTGGGGACGTCGGGATGCTTGGCTCGGGCCACCGACAGCATCCCCGCGGACTGATCGATCCCGAGGACCTGACGCCCCGATTCCAAGACCAGCGCGAAGTATTTGCCGGTTCCGCAGGCCGCATCCAGGATGCGGCCGTTCTGCGGACATCGATCGATCACCTGGGTGACGAACCGCCGATGGGTCGGCGTGATTGGGATATCGTCCTGGTCGTACGTAGGGGAAAACGTGGTATCGAACCGCTCCTTCGCCACACGGCGCCGTTCCTCCAACCACGATCGACGATCCATTCAGCCTTCCCGTTTCTCAGGTTCGGTCATGCCCCGCGCTCGCTTCGCCTCGCCTCCTGCAGAACCCAGGTGTTCCCGTCGGGGTCGCTGAAGTCGGCGAACGAGTTGTAGTCGCGATGCGCTGGATCCGGGCCCGGCAGCCATTCCCCCGACTCGAAGTGCCGGATATCGCTCA
>VAYC01000121.1 GCA_005885025.1 Actinomycetota bacterium
CCTTGATGCGGAATGACAGCTCGATGTCGGCCGTCCGGTAGAACTTGAACTTCTCGTCGAATCGCAGTCCCTGCTCCACCAATTCGCGGCGGAAGGCCATCACGTATCCCTCGATGGCGTCGACGTCGGGCCCGTCCGACTCTCGGAACTCATGGAGGTCGTCGGTGACCAGGCCGAAGGGCCCCGTCACGCCGACGGTGGGATCCCGGAGCGCCTCCCGGAGCCGGCCGACGCCGTCGTCCATGAACTCCACGGACCCGTCGACGAGGATCACCACCTCGGAGGCGGCGCGACGCAGCCCCGCGTTTTGCGCCATCGCCCACCCGCCCGCAGTCGTCACATGGATGACCTCGTCGTGACCGCGGTACCAGTCGAGCGTGCCCGTGCCGGCGGCGTCCACGATGATGGACTGGAAAGCCCCCGAGAGCGTTCGGCCGACCGATCGAACGCTTCGGCGGGCGTCCTCGGCCCATCCTTGAATCACCCATTGAACGGTAGGGCCGTCGAAGCTGGGCGGTCGCTCCAAGACGCTCGGGACATCCTCCGACCGCGCGTACACCGGCTCGGCTCCCCGGGGAGCTTCAGGTCCACGAGGTGTCAGCTGCCATCCGGACGGCGTGTCGTGGACGTCGAACCCCGCCCGTCGGATCCGGTCGCGGAGCTCGTCCGCGCTGGCGAAGTCGCGCGCCTGGCGGGCACGATGCCTGGCTTCGGCCAGTGCCCGAACGTCCTCGGGTGCCTCGCTCACCGCCGAACCTCCACGTCGTCGAGGAAGGACAGCACCGCCTGGTCCGCCACGTCCGGCTGCTCCGAGTGATACACGTGGCCCGCCCCTTCCAGGAGCACCAGCTTGGCGCCCTGGATCCCTTCAGCAAGCCTCCGGGCGTTCTCCACCGCCACCATGCGGTCCTCCGTGCCGTGCAGGACCAGGGTGGGAACGTGGAGTTCGCCGAGCCGGTCCCATTCGTCCCACGCCTCGACCACCTGCCACTGTCGGCGGCCGGCGTGGAGCGGCTGGGGATTCTGGCTCCCCACCCGGAGGTCCTCGGCGACGTGGTCGGGATGCTCGCTGGCGAACGCTTCGGAGTACAGCGCGAGGTAGGGCCGGTCCTTTGGGACCCTTGCCCTCGAACCAACCGACGAGGCGCGGCGCCGCCCGGCATGGGTCGCGGCCAGGACCAGCGACCGGACGCGTTCTGGACGCGACAACGCCATTTCGATGGCCACCATCCCGCCGAAGGACTGCCCGTACACGTGCGCCGATGAGACCCCGAGGTGATCGAGCAACCCGACCGTGTCATCGACGAACGTGTCCATCGACACCTTCCCATGAGGTTTGTCCGATCGCCCGTTGCCCCGGAAGTCGTAGGCGACGACTCGGTACCGCGAGGCGAGGTGCGGGATGTTTCGGCGCCAGCCGGGGATGTCGCCTCCCCGTCCCTCGAGCAGGATCAACGGCGGCCCTTCATCGGGCCCGTCCAGTTCGTAATGGAGACGACAGCCATCCGGACGCTGGTAGAAGGGCATCAGGCTCGCGTGATCACCGTCGCGTCGCCCTGGGAGCGAAGGTTTCCAGGATGGACCGATGGTTCTCGATAAGCCGTTCTTCGGACGGCCCCACCCAGGCACCTCCCAGGATGACCCGGTCCACCAGACCTTCGAACCGTTCCAGTCGCGCCCGGCACTCCTTTGCGGTCCCTGCGATCGCCAGCACGTCGACCATCCCCAGCGCCACGTCCGCCATGCCGGCCAAGTCTCCTCGCACGAACGCTCGGCGCAGGGGCTCCAACCGGTCCTCGAGCCCGTGCATGGCCAGGACGGGCCGATAAGTGCGGGTCGTGGCGTAGAAACCGAGCTGGAGCGCCGCTTCTCTCCGGGCCTCGTCCCGGTCTTCCGAGATCTGCAGGATCACCCCCGTGGTGATATTGACCGCGTCCGGGTTGCGGCCGGCCCGCGCCGCTCCTCGCCCGACGGCCGGCCGCACGACGTCCCGGAGCCATTCCGGACTCGTCATGGGATGCCCCAGGACGCCGTCGGCAACGGCTCCGGCGGTCTCGGCCATGACGGCGTTGACCGCGGCCAGATAGATGGGCATTCTCCCGGGAGCCGGGCCGGCGCCGGGGAACGGCGGCATCGTGATCGAGTAGAAGCGGCCCCGGTGGTCGATGGTCGCGCCTTCGAACGTGGCCAGGACCTCGCGGATCACCTCGACCGCTTCACCGACCTTCGACGCGGGATGCTCGAACGGCATGCCGAACCGCTGCTCGTTGACCCGTTTGACCTGCGTTCCCAAGCCGAGGACGAAGCGGCCGGCTGACAGCTCGGCGAGGTCGCGCGCGGCCATCGCCGTGATCGTGGGGCTGCGCGGGAATGCCAGGGCGATGTTCGTTCCGACCAAGACCCGCGAGGTGTTCACCGCAGCGACCGCAGCCTGAACGAAGGCCGACCGGGACGTTTCCGCCACCCACGCGCTCTCGAAGCCGGCTCCATCGACCTCTGCCGAAAGCTCGCCGAGCCTCGGTAGAGAGCCACCGACGACCACGCCGAGTTCCACGACCCGGGAGGCTACACGCTGAGCATCGGCCGAGCGGTGGAGGGATGCGTCGCCGTAGCGACGGTTACTGGCGAGGGTCCTTGGAGCTCGCCCTGAGGCGTTCGGCCATCACCTTGAGCAACTTCGAGGCGATCGAAGGATTCGAATCGACGAGCCGCTTGAACACCCACGGCGTCAAGCCAAGCGTCGTGACCTCGGTCTCGGCCGTGACGGTGGCGGTCCGGGGCCCGCCATCGAGCAACGAGATCTCCCCGAAGAAGTCGCCGCTGCCGAGCCTCGTCGCGGTCCGGCCCCCGACCTTCACGCCGGCCGTCCCGTCCGTGATCAGGAAGAAGCCGAGCCCCGACTGCCCCTCCCTGGCCAGGACAGCGCCCTGGCGGTGGGTGACCTCCTTGGCAGACTTGGCGATCTTGGTGAGGTCCTGCTTGGAGAGTCCCTCGAACAAGGGAACCCCGGCGAGCATCCTCACTGGGTCGTGCCTGGCCACCTCGAGCTCCTTCGAAGAACGTTCCCGGACCCTCGCGGGGATTGTATCCGAGGGCAGGCGACATCCCGCAAGCGGGGGAGGCGCCCCCTTCCTTCAGCCGTCGCCCGGGCCAGTCGAGGAATGAGATGGGATGGCACCTGGCACCAATCTTCCGATCCGATACTGGCTGAGGAGCGTTCGCATCGGCCTCCTCGTCACCGTACTGGTGATTGCCGTCCTGATCCTGTTGCCGTTCCTCCCGAACCAGGCCCACATCCAGATCGTTCCGTATCTGGGCGTGCTCACGGCGGGGGCCGCGGGGGGGGTCGTCATCGCCCTCCTGCCCTGGGAGGGGCTGTTCGAGCGCGGGGTCGGCATGTACGTCCTGTACGGGTGGTCCGCGGTCGACATCCTGCTTGTCTCCGTGGGGATCGCCGTGAGCGGAGGGGGCAGGTCGGAGATGTTCCTCATCTACGGCCTCACCACCGTGTTCTTCGGCATCTCCTACCCCCTGGCCGGGCAGGCTGCACTCCTCGCGTTCACGTTTGCTTGTTATTTGGTGGCGCTGGGCACGACCGGCTGGCAGGTGGATGCGGCGGCGCTCCTGGCCAGGCTCTCCAGCTTGTTCATCCTGACCGTCCTCACCAGCTTCCTGTCTCGCGAACTGATGGTCCAGGTGAGCGCGCAGGAGCAGTCCCGCCAGAACGCCGAGCGGTGGGCCGCGCTGCTCTCGACGGTCGCAGAGTCTGCCCACAGCATGACCCTCGACCCGGAGCGGGTCTTCGAGGTGGCCCTGGATTCGATCCTTGGACTGGGATTCCAGCGAGGCGCTGTCTGCGTCCTCGACGAAGACGGCCGCACCTATCGCGTCCTCCAGGCCCACGGGCTTCCCCCCGACGTCGCTGCTCGGCTGGACCCTGCAGCCTTGGCAGTGACCTCCCTCGTGCTGCAGACGGGCAAGCCGGTGGTGGTCGACGACGAGCGGTGGGAAGGTGCTCTCCCCCTCGTCCAGGACGCCGGCCTCGTCTCGATGGTGGCCGCGCCCATCTGGGCGGAAGGATGGCTCCAGGCGGTCCTGCTGGGAGGCAGCCGCGACGCCCCGCACCTGTCGGATCGAGAGCTGGAAGCATTCCAGCTCCTCGGCGCGCAGGCCGGGATGGCCCTCCAGAACGCCCGGCAGTTCGAAGCGGAGCACCGCACCGTCGAACGACTGGAGGAGCTGGATCAGCTCAAGAACGACTTCCTGGCAACCGTCTCCCACGAGCTCCGGACTCCGGTCACGGTGATCCAGGGATCGGGGCTGACGCTCGAGCGGATGTGGGACTCCCTCGACGACAAGACCCGGCGCGACCTGTTGGCGGGGCTGACGTCGAACGCCAGGGTCCTCAACGACCTCATCACCAACCTCCTGGACCTCTCCCGGCTCGAGGCCGGCAATCCGCAGACGATCTTCGGGCGGACGAACGTGAGCGACCTTCTCCTCGGAACGGCCGATCGGCTGGCCCTGCTGCTTGCCGACCACCCCCTGCAGGTCGACGTGGAGCGCGGACTGATCGTGGAAGCGGATCCCCTCCTCATCGAACGGGTGGCCGAGAACCTCCTCACCAACGCCGCCAAGCACACCCAGCCCGGTACCCGCGTGAAGCTGTCTGCCCGGCCGATGGACGGCAGTGTGGTGGTGGCGGTAGAGGACGAAGGGCCGGGCATCCCCGAGGAAGAGCTGGCACACGTGGGCGAACGGTTCTTCCGAGGAGGAGAGATCAACACGCGCAAGCGTGGCCTCGGCCTTGGGCTCGCCATCGCCAGCGAGATCCTGGAGCTCCACGGCAGCCAGCTCGAGGTCGACAGCGAAGTCGGGCGCGGGACTCGGTTCTCGTTCCGCCTGCCGCTGCGCGGCGCCGAACGGATCCCGCCGTCCCTGCTCTACGGGACATGAGCGCCGGGCCGCAGGTAGGCGATCCGGCCCCCGACGCAATTCTGCTCGCAGGCGGGGGGGGCCGCGTGCAGCTGTCGTCCTTCTGGAAGGAGAGACCCGCCGTCCTGGTCTTCCTCCGGTACTTCGGTTGTCCGTTCTGCCAGATGCACGTCGTGAAGCTCCGGGAGGACCAGCAACTGTTTCGCGACGCCGGGGCCGCGGTCGTGCTGGTGGGACAGGGGAGCCCGGAGGAGGGGGCCGGTTTCTGCCAGCGGAAACACCTTCCCTTCCCTTGCCTGCTCGACGGAGACAAGTCGGCCTACCGCGCCTACGGCCTTCGGCGCAGGAACCTGGCCGTGGTGGTCTCGCCCCGGATCGCTGTCCCGTTCGTTCGTGCCAACCTCAACCCGGAGACGCGCCAGCGCGGACTCGAGGGCGGGGACTTCTTTCAGATGCCTGGGACGTTCATCGTCGACGCTGCGGGGATCGTGCGCCTGGCCCATCGCAACCGCACGATCGCGGACAGCCCGCCCAACCACGCGCTCCTCGATGTCCTCGCCGGCCTGAAGGTGGACAACACGTCCGACCGCTCCGCGGAGCCCATCGACCGCCGCTAGTCCGGAGTCCCGTTCCGTCCGAAGAGCGAGCTCTCCGCCACGTAGAAGACCGCGATCGCGCCGAACAGGATGACGCTTGCGAGGGGGCTGGCGAGCGCGATCAACGTCGCCGCCAGATAGATCCAGGGACCCGGCAGGTAGCTCCTGGTGATGCCGCTGACCACCCGGGGGTCGGCGTCCTCGCGGAGCAAACGGCGCCCAAGCGACGCGTAGAACCAGATCGCGTTGAACATCACCGCGGTTCCGATCAGCGTGATCCCGTACGTCAGGGCCGCGGCCTGTGCCCCATCGGTGCGAACGTGCTCAGCCACCAAGCGGGTCGGGAAGGGAATGAAGGCGACGAACATGAGGAATCCGACG
>VAYC01000122.1 GCA_005885025.1 Actinomycetota bacterium
GCGAGCTGAACTTCGCCAACTGGGAGGACTACATCGATGTCACTTCGAAGGGGAAGAGCCCGACGTTACAGCAGTTCACCAAGGATACCGGGATCAAGGTCACCTACAAGACCGTTATCAACGACAACGACCCATTCCTGGCGAAGATCATCCCGGTCCTCCAGTCCGGTGGCGACACCGGGTACGACCTCATCGTCATCACCAACGGCGGCTCGGTCGAGCGGATGATCAGGCTCGGCTTCCTGACTCCCCTCGATCACCAGTACCTGCCGAACTTCGCGGCCAACGCCAGCGAGGCCGTGAAGAATCCCAGCTACGACCCGGGGAACAAGTACACGGTGGCATGGCAGTCGGGGTTCACGATCATCGGTTACAACTCCAATCAGGTGACGGCCCCACCCGTGAGTTTCGGGGACCTGCTCGATCCCAAGTACAAGGGAAAGGTGGGGATGTTTGGAAACAACCAGGATCTGCCCTGCGCCGCTCTCGTCTACCTGGGATACGACATCCAGACCTCCACCCCCGACCAGTGGCAGAAGGCGGCCGACGTGTTGACGAAGCAACGGGACGACGGGATCGTCCGTAAGTACTACGACCAGAGCTACATCGACGCGTTGGAGAACGGGGACACCGTCATTACCCAGGCGTGGTCTGGCGACCTGTTCATCGCCTCGGCACCAAAGAGCTTCGGCGGAGATGGGTTCGGTGAGATCAAGTCCACCATCCCCGGCGAGGGCGGGATCCTGTGGACCGACAATCAGTGCATCCCCCTCAACGCCAAGCACCCGGTCGACGCCATCAAGTTCATGAACTTCGTGTACGACCCTAAGATCGCGGCGCAGTTGGCCGACTTCATCTGGTACGTCAGCCCCGTGCCGGCGGCCAAGGACATCGTGCTGAACGACATCGATGACCCCACGGTGGCCAACAGCCCATTGGTGTTCCCCTCGGCCGACGACCTGTCGAAGTCCCACAAGTACAAGGTGTTCAAGGACACAGCGGAAGAGGAAGAGTGGAACAGCATCTTCCAGCCGATCTACACCTCGTAAAGGGGCGCAAGAGCAGGCTCGGGAGGCGTCTCGCCCCCTATCTGCTGATCCTCCCGGGTGGCGGGTGGCTGCTGCTGTTCTTCCTGGTACCGATCGTCTTCCTGGCGTCGGTGTCGTTGCAGACCGGCAATATCTTCGATGGGTTCCGGCTGACCTGGCACTTCCAGAACTAAGTGGACGCCGTCCAACAGTACCGCGTCCAGTTCGTCCGTTCACTCGAATACGCGTTGATCGCCACCATCGTGACACTCGTGGCGTCGTACCCGCTCGCGTACTGGATCGCCTTTCGGGGCGGGCGGCACAAGACGACGTTCCTGTTCCTGTTGCTCCTGCCGTTCTTCGTCTCCTTCGTCATTCGCACCCTCGCCTGGCAGTTCATCCTGTCCGACGACGGCCTCGTCCTCGGGGCGCTGAAAGGCTGGCACCTGCTGCCGCAGAGCTTCCACGTGCTTGCGACCTCGACGGCCGTTATCGCCGGTATCGCTTACAACTTCTTGCCGTTCATGGCGCTTCCGCTGTACGTCTCCCTGGAGCGGATCGACCGAAGTGTGGTCGAAGCGGCCCGCGACCTCTACTCGAACAAGGTGCAGGTCTTCCTCCGAGTCATCCTCCCGCTGTCGATCCCCGGTGTGTTCGCCGGCGTGCTCCTCACGTTCGTCCCGGCGGCCGGCGACTACGTGAACGCGGCGATCCTCGGAGGGACCAAGACCACCATGATCGGCAACATCATCCAGCTCGAGTACCTCACGAACTTCCACTACCCGATCGCTGCCGCCCTGTCGTTCATCCTCATGGCCGGCCTGCTGGTGGGGATCTTCGTCTACGCGAAAGTGCTGGGTACCCGCAGCATCGAGGAGTACGTCTAGATGGCGGTCGCCACGCGCGAAGTCCCGAGCGACGTCCCGACGCTCTCCGAACCGCGGCCCGGGCGCCGCCGGAGGTGGACCCGGTGGATCCTGCCCTCGTACACCACGCTGGTGCTGGTCTACCTGGTCTCGCCGATCCTCGTAATGATCCTCTACAGCTTCAACAACTCGGGGTTCAAGAAGGTCAGCTTCAAGTGGGCCGGCTTCACGACGAAGTGGTATCCGCGTGTGTTCGACAAGCCGGACCTGACCGCCGCTCTGAAGAACTCGCTGATCGTGGCCGGGATCAGCACCGTCATCGCGACCGCCTTCGGGACGCTGATCGCCCTGGCCCTCGTGCGCTACCGCTTCCGGGGAAGGTCGGCTGCCGACTTCGTCCTGTTCATGAACATCTCCGCGCCGGAGATCGTCCTGGGTGCCTCGCTGCTGTCGTTGTTCATCACGTTCGGCGTCCCTCGAGCCCTCCCCACGATCATCATCGCCCACGTCATGTTCAACATCGCCTACGTGACCGTGACGGTCCGGGCCCGGCTGGCCGGGTTCGACCGGTCGCTGGAAGAGGCGGCCCAGGACCTCGGAGCGGGACCATGGACGACGTTCTGGAAGGTGACCTTCCCGATCATCTTCCCCGGCATCCTTGCCGGGGCCCTGCTCGCGTTCGCCCTCTCCATCGATGACTTCGTGATCACGAACTTCAACGCCGGGACGGTCCAGACGTTCCCGCTGTGGGTATACGGAGCCGTGAAGGTAGGCATCCCTCCACAGGTGTTCGTCATGGGGACCCTGATCTTCGCGGGCGGGGTGCTGCTCGCCGTTACCAACGTCGTCCTCCAACGAAGGAAGGCCTGATTCATCCATGAGTGTCGACACCGAGACCCAGCGTTTCACCGCCCGGGCCCGGGAGATCGCGGCCCGCGAGACCAAGCGCCTGCTCGATCGAACCCTGGCCTCGGCCAAGCTGTACGAGCGGGCCGTTCGAGTGTTGCCGAAAGGGGTCGCCTCGAACTTCCAGGCGAACGACCCCTATCCCATCTACCTGGACCACGGTGGCGGCTCGCATGTGTGGGACGTCGACGGGACCGAGTACCGGGACTATCACGGCGGGTTCGGGGTGAACGTGGTCGGGCACGCCCATCCCAAGATCGTGGAGGCCATCGAGCGGGCCGCCCGAAGCGGCGTCCACTTCGCCGTCACTACCGAGGACACGGTGGCCCTGGCGGAGGAGCTGTGCCGCCGGTTCCGCCTCGATCGGGTTCGAATCGTGAACTCCGGTACGGAGGCGACGATGGACGCCATCCGGGTGGCCCGAGCCGCCACCGGCAGAGAGGTCATCTTGAAGATCGAGGGGTCGTATCACGGCCACCACGACGCCGTGCTGTTTTCGGTCCTACCGGAGGCCGACCTCCTGGGGCTTCGAGGCACGACCAGCGGGGAGGCTGCCGATTCGGCCGGAGACGTGTACCGAACCATCCCCACCTCCAAGGGTGTGCCGAAGGTCATGGCGGACTACACGCTGATCGTGCCCTTCAACGACGCTGCGGCGCTCGACCACATCCTTTCCGAGCGGGGGGGCCAGATCGCGGCCCTGATCATGGAGCCGATCATGATGAACCTCGGCATCGTGCTCCCTCAGCCGGGCTATCTCGAGGCGGTGCGAGACCTGTGCTCGAAGCACGGAGTGGCCCTCATCTTCGACGAGGTGAAGTCCGGGGCGACCGTGGCTGCCGGTGGGGCCATCGAGCGGTTCGGCGTCCAGCCCGATCTGGCCTGCTTCGCCAAGGCCATCGGCGGCGGGACCACGATCGGCGCGTTCGGGGGCCGGGCCGACGTCATGGACTGGGTGACGAAGGGAGCCGCCCAGCAGGGAACGTTCAACGGGAATCCGCTGTCGGCGAAGGCGGGCCTGGTCGCCCTGACCGAGGTGCTCACTCCGGACGCGTACGAGCACCTGGCGAAGCTCGGGACGTTGCTGGCCGAGGGATGCACGCGAGCCATCCAGGAGTACGGGATCCCGGCCCACGCCGTCGACCTGGGGGCGAAAGGGTGCGTCTCCTATCGGCGTGAGCCGCTGCGGAACTACCGAGACTTCCTCGAGTGCAACCCCGACCTGTTCGCGGCGTCATGGCCGTGGCTGCTCAACCGGGGCATCTTCATGACGCCCGGGGACGAAGAGCAGTGGTCGATCAGCGTGCAGCACTCGGAGGAAGACATCGGCATCTACGTCGAGGCGTTCGCCGACTTCTGCGCCGAACTTGCGAGCTGAACAGGTCAGCTCGACCGTTCCGGCTTGGGTTCGCGGCCCAGCTTCCTCAGGGCTAGCCCCGAGAGCGCTTCCAGCACCAGGCGGTTCGCCAGGAACGCCGTGACGTCGGCGTGGTCGTAGGGCGGGGACACCTCGACCACCTCCATCCCGGCGAACCCCACCTCAGAGGCCAGCCGGCGAACCGCCCGGAGCGCCTCACGAGCCGTGATCCCTCCGGGCTCGGGCGTGCCGGTCCCCGGGGCAAACCCCGGGTCGCACACGTCGATGTCGAACGACAGGAACATGTGATCCCAGCGCTTGGCCGCGGCGACCACGTCGTCCATCACTGCGGCCATCCCCCGCTCCGAGATCTCCTCCATGAGGTGCCACCGGAAGCCCTGCCCCCGCGCCCATTCGAAGTCCTCGGGGTCCGGCCAGTAGCCGCGGAGGCCGATCTGCACGATGTTTCCTCCCTCCAGCGAACCCTCCTCCACCAGCAATCGCATGGGTGTCCCGTGAGAGAGCGTGACGCCCCACAGGCTCGGGACGTTGTCGGCGTGGGCGTCGAAGTGAACCAGCCCCAACGTGGCGGGCTTGAGGTGAGCGGCCACGGCGCCCACGTCGGGATGGGCGATCGAGTGATCGCCACCCAGGACGATGGGGACGGCGCCCGCCGCGCAGATCTCGCCGACCGCGCGTTTGATCGCTTCGTGGCTTCGCTTCTGGTCGGCGGGGACGACCTCGGCGTCCCCGTAATCGACCACGGTGAGGACGTCGAAGGCGTTGACCCCGAGGTCCATGTTCGGGCGCTGCGTCCCGCCGCCCACGTCGGCAAGCCGGATGGCCCGAGGGCCGAATCGCGCTCCCGGACGATAGGTGACGGTCTCGTCGATTGGGGCGCCGACGATGGCCACGTCGGCGCCGGCCAGGTCCTTGGGATCGAGGACGAGGGGAAGCTTCGAGAAGGTCGCCCCGGCTCCGGCGTAGGCGGGCTCGGATTCCCTGCTGACCGAGAACCCAGGCATCAGCCCGAGACCTTCTCGGCGTCGGCGGCTGTCTTCCGCTGGAGGTGTGCCTGCACCACGGTCGTCCCGATGGCCCTGGCTACGAGCACGGGCTCGTCCAGCACGTCCGCGGCCGACTCT
>VAYC01000144.1 GCA_005885025.1 Actinomycetota bacterium
TCTCGGTGAGCCCTGTCAAGGCGACGTCGACCGAGGCCACGGTGGTCTGGCCAGCGTTTCCCTCTGGGACCACTGCGTTCGATGTCGACAGGACCGCCAGGGGATCGTCATCGAGGATCGTCCCCAAGCCATCGCCGTCCGCGATGACGAGGTTCTGAGGACTCGACAGACGGACGTGGAACGTCTCGTTGACTTCGTCGATAGCGTCACTCACAACCGTGACCTTGACCGTGCGCGAACCCCTGCCGCTGAACTTCACCACTCCGCTCTTGGGCAGGTAATCCGCTGGTTGTGTAGCAGTGCCATCTGCGGTGACGAACGCGACAGACCCTCGCGCCCGCTTGTTGACGCGGAGCGTGAACGAAGCCACCACAGAGGCACCGGGGTTCCCCTCCGTGACCGTGACGTCACTGATCGTGACGGAGGCCGCGGTCCCTGTGGCGGCAACCGCGGAGGAAGCGCCGGCGACACCAAGCAGAGATGCCGTAGCACAGATCGTCGCGAGCGTCGCGATGACTCGAAGCGTCGAATTCCTTCTCATCTGAGTTCCTTCCTTGTCCCTGCCCCCTACTGGGGGAGGGACCGAGAGCTAGGCTTAATGAATGGATAGTTCCCCTTGATGTGTCGGCATGCGGGCGCTCTTCCCTATTGGTCGCCCGGCTCCATTGTGTAGGCCGAACTCCCTTTCTCGAGCTCCCCCATCCTCACCGGCGGCCGGGTCTTTCGGCCTACCGTTCCCGGTGTCGCCTTAGATACCAAGCTTTGAGCGCGGGCGGCCGGCGTCGCCAGGTTCCCACCCCTCGTTTGGATGTCGTTTGCAACTGGGGTGGCGATCGGGAGCTTCTCCCGGGATGCGCCTTCCGTGACTTGAGGAAAAATCGGAGCCGGAGCGCGGAATCGAACCGCGGACCTACGCATTACGAGTGCGTCGCTCTACCAACTGAGCTACTCCGGCGGGTCTGGCCATTGTATCGAGGCGCGATGCTCGCCCCGGGCAGCCTCGGTAGAGTGCTGCCATGCCAAGGAAGCGGGACAAGCTCGGCGACGAGATCAGCGAGATGATCGAGGCGAGCGTTCTCGAGAAGGCACGTCAGAAGCTGGCTTCCAAGGCCGAGCTTCCCGACGGGGTCATCACCATCCTGTTCACCGACGTCGAGGGGTCCAGCGAGCTCGTCCGGGACCACGGCGATGCGCAAGCCCGGGCGATGCTTCGCCGGCACGACGAGCTCGTTCGCAGGGTGCTCAAAGAACACGACGGCATCGAGGTCGAGCGGGCCGGGGACGCGTTCATGCTGGCGTTCCGCTTCCCGACCCGAGCCGTCGCGTTCGCCCTGGCGCTGCACGACCGCTTGTCGGGTGACGGTGACCTTCGCGTTCGCATCGGGATGGACACGGGCGAGGTGATCAGGGAGGAGAAGGGCTACTTCGGCCGGACGGTGTTCCGCGCCTCTCGGATCGCCGAACTCGGGAACGGAGGCCAGGTCCTCGCCTCCGAAGCGACCAAGGTGCTCGCCGAGGGCAGACCCGAAGCTCGGTTCGCCGACCTGGGGGAGAAGGAGCTGGACGGGCTGGGCGGCCGTCATCGCGTGTTCGAGGTGCTGCCCTCCGAACCTTCGGCCTAGGAGACAGGTCGCAGCTCCGACAGCCGCAGGAACAGCCGCTCCAGGATCAGCCTGGCGTTGAGGTTCGTCTCGTCGGCGAGGTCCGCGCGCGCCTCCTCCACCTCGCCCCATGCCCGCGCCGCGGACGATGGAGTCCCGTCGCCCGGCACTTCGGTCCGAACGTCCTGGTCGAGGTTGATCACCAGTCCGGGGTCACCGCCCGTGGAGACCAGGACCGCATCTCGCCAGTAGGCCGCGAGGGACAACAGCGACCAATCCAGGAACTCGCGCTCGGCCCGGCGCAGCCGCCGCTCGTGCTGCTCCTCGAGCCGCCGAACCACGCCGCGGAAGGGCTCCTCCGGCCGTCCCCGCTCGTCGAGGAACGGCTGGAGGTCTTCTTCCAGCTCCTCGCCCAAGCGAGCTCGGAACTGCTTCGCGGCCGAGGTGAGCGTCTCGGCGGCGGACAGCGCCCCGGCCGGTCCCTGGAACGCCTGGCGCGCGGCGGCCAACGCATCCTCTCTGAACGCAGCGAGCTGCCGGTCGTCCGCGGCGAGCCTGCGCGCGCGGCCAAGGTTCCCGCCGGCAAGCCGGCAGGCCAGGCGAGCACGCTGCTCGCCATGTCCCTCGGTCACCAGCGTTCCCACGACGAATTCCTCCGACAGCGGAGGAAACGAGACTTCCTGGCACCGCGACCGGATCGTGTCCGTCAGGTCGTCGGGTCGCGCAGACAGCAGGAGGAACACGGTGTCGGTCGGGGGCTCCTCGATCACCTTCAGCAGGACGTCGGCGGCCTCCACCCGCAACCGATCGGCCTGCAAGACGACCATGACCTTGCGGCCGGGCTCGGGCGGAGTGAGGTAGGCGCGGGACGCGAACCACCGTGCGGTGTTCGGGTCCCCTGCGTCCTTCCCGACCAGGATGTCCGGCCCGCCCGGTTCGAGGACCAGCATGTTCGGATGCCGCTCGCCGAGCGCCAGGCGGCAGTCCCGGCATTCCCCACAGCCGCCGCGAGCGCACAAGAGGGCCGCGGCGAAAGCCCGCATGCCCAGGCGTTTCCCCGATCCCTCCGGACCCGCGAACACGTAGGCGTGATAAGGGTTGGCGAGGGCGCGGGCCAGGAAGCCCGCGGCTTGCTCTTGGCCGGGGACGTCCCGAATCACCGGCGGAAGGACTACCTCGCTCATGTCTGGCCCGGCGGCCCGGCATCGGGCGGAGCCAGCACCCGGTCCAACCCTTCGCGAACGCGCCCATGCACTTCCTCGGGCGTGCCCCGCGCATCGACGACATGGAACCGGTTGGGGTGCTCGTCGGCGATCTTCAGGTACGCGTCCGCGACCTTGGCGTGGAAGGCCAGGTCCTCGGACTCGAATCGGTCGCGTTCGTCGTTGGCCCGGGCCAGGCCTTCCTCGGGCTCGATGTGCAGGAGGATCACCAGGTCGGGAAACAGGCCCTGGGTCGCCCACGCGTTGAGCGCGAGCACGTCCTGCTCCCCCAGCCCGCGGGCCGCCCCTTGATAGGCCACCGACGAATCGATGAACCGGTCGCACAGCACGACCTTGCCTTCGTCGAGGGCCGGCCGGATCACCGTGGCCACGAGTTGGGCCCTCGCCGCGGCGAACACCAGGGCCTCGGCCCGAGGGTCCACCGTTCCCGTCGCGGGGTCGAGGATCGTCTCGCGAAGCCGGTCCCCGAACCCGGTCCCGCCCGGCTCTCGGGTGGCGACCACGTGCAGTCCCTTCGACTCGAGGTAGCGCCGTGCCAGCTCCATCTGGGTGCCCTTGCCCGAACCTTCCACTCCCTCGAACACGATCAGGACACCGGCGCCCTCACGTTTGTGCAGGCGGGGGGCCAGCGAAAGGGGCCGGGGCCGGGCGAGGCGGCTGCGCCGAAGCCCTCTCCACGAGAACATCCCGCCCATGATCACCACGGCCGCCCCCACCCACAACGCGATGCGTACCCCCGACAGGTCGAGCTCGCGGCCGCCCACTGTAAACGTGAGCGGCCCGATCGCCGCGGCCAGCGCAGGAAACGCGACCAGGGCGGCAAACAGGGCCATCCTGGCGGAGATGGTGAGGGTAGCGAAGGTCCGACCCCGGTACTCATCGGTCACGTTCTCCTGGAGCATCGTGTAGCCGGTCACCCATGTCAGCCCGGTCCCCACGCCCATGGGAACGGTGAACAGCGCGGCCAGGCCAAGCGTAGGCATGGCCGCCACCACGACCGCGCACCCGGCCGTCCCCAGCATCGCCACGACGAACAACTTCTCCTTCTCCAGAAGCCTTGCCAAGGAGTTCATCAAACCCATGCCCGTCCCCATGCCGATGCCGAACGCGGTGATCAGGATCCCGAACCCGGTGGAGCCTGCGTTCAGCGAGTACTGAGCGAAGACCGGGCCGAGAGAGATGACCGCGCCCACTCCCGCGAATGCGATCACGATCCCCACGGTCATCGCTCGGATCATCGGGTGGGCGGCCAGGAACCGGTACCCGTCCTTGGCCTCCCGCACGATCGAGTTGAAGTTCAGTTTGGCCTCCGCGCCGGCCCGGAGCCTGGCCACCCGGTTCTGATGGAGATCGAGGCCCCACACCATCCGGGCGGAGAAGAAGAACGTGAAAGCGTCCAGCCACAGTGCGAGGAACTGCGGATGTAAGCCGAAATAGCGCACGTGCGCGCCGATACCGTTGGAGGCCCCCGCCACCAATGTGTAGATCGAGGCACCCAGCGGAAGCGTGCCGTATGTGGTGATCAGCCCCACCGAGTTGGCGTTCGAAAGCTGCCGGCGAGGGACCAGGTTCGGGATGCTCGCGTCCTTGGCGGGCGTCCACAGGAGCGAGAGGCACTCGATGAGGAACGAGAGGAGAAAGATGGCCCACAGACCCGGCATGAAGGGCATGGATGCATACATCGCCCCGCGCCCCAGGTCTGCCCCGACCATGAGCTTGCGCCGGTCGAAGCGGTCGGCGAACACGCCGGCGAGCGGCCCGAAGAGGACGGAGGGCAGGAGCCTGGCCAGCATCACGCCGGCCACAGCCAGCGCCCCCAGGCGCTCCCCGCCCTCGTCGGCCACGAGCGAAGCCACCGCGACGAACCCGACCCAGTCCCCCAGCGAGGACACGAGCATGGCTCGCAACAGACGGGAGAAGGACCGGTGGGTGAGGAGTTCCTTGAGAGAAGAGGGCCTCGTGCCGCGGAGGGCTGCGATCTCCTCGGCGACCGGAGCGGCTCTGGCCATCAGCTCCGCCTGGTACGAGACCTCTTACGGCTGCCGTTGCCCGAAGGCTCCCCTTCCTTGGCTGCAGCGGGCCGGCCCTTCGAACGGCCCCTTCCCCCCGCCCGCCTCTGCGGAACGAGCGCCTTGGCTTCTTCCTCCGAAAGTTCGGTTCCGTCCTCGGCCCACGCCCGGCCGCAGCTGGTGCAGCGGCGGGCCCCGCCCCGGGCCGCCACCACCAGCCCCTGGCAGGCAGGACACGGCTCGAGGAGTGGCGTCTGGTTGACCGTGAAGGTGCACTCCGGATACCGGCTACACGAGTAGAAGGGGCCGAACCGGCCGCGCCGTTCGACTAACTCGCCCTGCTTGCACTGCGGGCAGGTCACGCCGGTGCTCTTGGGAGGCTCTTTCTTGATGTACTTGCACTCCGGATAGCCCGAGCACCCGACGAAGGGGCCGAACCGGCCCACGCGGCGCTGGAGCGGCCGGCCGCACTCCGGGCACTTCTCGTCGAGCACCTCCGGCTGGGGGCGTTCCGCCCCATCGATCTCGCGCGTGTACGTGCACACCGGATAGTTCGGGCATCCGACGAACCTGCCGTATCGGCCAAGGCGAACGGTCAGCTTCACCTCGCCGCGCCCCTCCTCCAGACACTTCGGGCAGAGCTCGTCGAGCTCTTCGACCGGCGCCTCGCCCTCGTCGTCGAAGACCTTGATGTCCTTCTTGAACGGCTCGTAGAACCCGTTGAGGACCTTCACCCAACTCGCCTTGCCCTCGGCGATGTCGTCGAGCTCTTCCTCCATGCGCGCGGTGAAGCCGACGTCGAGCACGTCCCGGAAGAAGCTGACGAGCAGGTCGGTCACCACCTCGCCGATGTCCTCCGGGAAGAACCGCCGGTCCTCCAGTCGAACGTAGCCGCGGTCGACGAGCGTGGAGATAGTCGGAGCGTACGTCGACGGCCGACCGATCCCGTTCTCCTCGAGTGCCTTGACCAGCGAGGCCTCGGTGTAGCGCGGGGGCGGCTGAGTGAAGTGCTGTTCAGGGATGAGGTCCAGCAGCCGCAGCACTTGCTCAGCCGACAACCGCGGGAGCGCCGCCTCGGCGTCCTCGTCGGGAGTGTCGTCTCGCCCCTCGAAGTACACGCGACGGAAGCCATCGAACTTCAGCGTCTGCCCGGTGGCCCGCAAGAGGTACTTCGTGGTCCCTCCGGCCGGTGCGGCCTCGATGTCCACGGAGAGCTGATCGAACCGCGCCTCGGCCATCTGCGAGGCCACCGTGCGCTGCCAGATCAACCGGTAGAG